>NZ_VFUX01000036.1:0-68430 GCF_006441275.1 Mesorhizobium sp. B2-4-17
GGCGGGGAAGGGGTGATCGGCTCCAGAGCGACTGGACGCGGTTGACCGGATCGCACGCGCTTTGCCCGGTGTAGGAACGTCTTGATCGGGGCCGGAAGCAGTAGGTCCGCTTGTGGTGCGGGGAAGAATGATAGCGGACGCTAAATCTCAGGACCGATGTCCTGAGTGACCCAGGACGGACCTTTTGGCGGTCGCTCGGTGGTCGACTGCTTCTCGCACCTCTGCGGACATTCGACACGATGATGTTTGACTAGCTTGAGATGCAATGCGCTTCAGGGTCGGCACTGCCAAGCGGCAAATCAGGCCCGGAGCCGCCACATTCGCACAGGACCTGTACCACGCAATTCCGTTTCCCCGAGTGGGTCGCGAGCAAAATTTGGTCCAAGCAGTTTGTGAGTTGCATCCGAAATACGTATCTCATCGGGCTCCGCGGACTTTTGAATACGTGCGGCGAGATTGACGGTGTCGCCCCACAGGTCATAGGCAAAGCGCCTGTTGCCTATGACGCCCGCCACGATTGGGCCTGAGTGGATTCCAATTCTCAGTCTCAGCGGTTCTCCCGCGAAGCGTTCGCGCCTACCCACCTCCCGCAGTTCAACTGCATAGTGCGCAAGGGCTTCTGCATGATCGGACCGCGCGACGGGCAGGCCGGCCACCACCATCACACAGTCGCCGATTGTCTTGATCTTTTCGCAGCCGTATTCTTCTGAGAGCAGATCCGCCGCCTTGAAGAAGTAATTCAAGATCGCGAGCGTCGTCACGGCCCCAACGCTCAGCGCTCTTTCCGTGAAACCGACGATGTCGGCGAAAAGCACACTCACGTCTGCATGATTGTCCGCAATTTGTTCGTGCGCCTTCAACCGCTGCGCGATCGACGCCGGAAGAATGTTGAGGAGAAGGGTTTCGGCGCGCTGGTATTCACGCGACAATCCCTCCTGGCTCTCCCTCAATGCCTCGTTCGTCGATTGCAGTTTCTCGTTGAGTTGACGCTCCCTCTCTTGCAGGAGCGTCATTTCATAAGCCTTCTGTTGAAGTCGCTGCCTGTTGTCGCGTTCGGCAGTGGCGTCAAGAAAGAGCAGCCACACGCAGGCATTGTCAGCAGCAAAAAGATGAAGATCCGCGACACGCCCGTTGGGCAGTTCCACCATGGCCATATGATATGGAAGTTCCGGGCAAGGCAGCAAACCTTCCATGAAGTCAAGCTGGTCGGCAACAGGCTTGCCAGTGCGAAGCGATGAGAGTCCGTAATGTTTAACGTTGCCGCCCTTCGCAGCTATGCAAAGCTGGGCGTCAATTTTCAGATATGCGACAGCGTGCTCATTGTAGAAGAAATTGAAAATCCAGCTTCTGACTTCTCTTGGCAATCCATGCATGATCTATTTGGCGACCATCGAGGCAAGCTGGCGAAACGCATCTTCGACATATGCACCCGAAAGCGCACTTGTCAGATAGATTTGCCATCCAAGCTGCCTCAGTTCGTCGATCTCACCATCCGGTATCGCCCATCGATCGGCGAGATCGGATTTGTTGAACAGCAATACGAACGGCATAGCGCCGAATTCGGCCTCGACCCGCTCGCGCAGCGTGAGCGCCACGGCCAGAGTAGCGGGCCGGGTTCCATCGACGACGAGCACGAGCCCGGTCGCTCCTCGCACATAGCTGACGCGGAATGAGCCGATATCGTCTTCGCCGGCCAGATCCCACAAAATCAGATCCACGGTTTTATCCGGAAACGCGACACTCTTCTTGTCGATTTTCACGCCAACCGTGGTCAGGTAGTTTTCCGAGAAGATGCTTTGGACGAACCTGCGCACCAGGCTCGTCTTGCCGACAGCAAACCCGCCCAACATGCATATCTTTTTTTGCAGCATCCCGGGCTCCGACTACTCCAGGTTTACCGTAACCGAAACCCGGCGATTGGTGGAGTTCCCAGTTCGACTATTTTCATTTTCGGGCACCGCTGGCTCAAAGGTGCCGGCGCCCCGAACCAGCAGCAGTTCCGGAGCGACGCCGCGCTTGTTGAGAAGCGCGCGAACTGTCTCGGCGCGGGCGGCACTGATCGACGCGTTGGCCGTCTCACGGCCCGTTGTGTCTGAATGGCCGGTCAACATGAACCGCGCTGTCACGCCTGCCTTGCGGGCATTTTCGGCGAATTCCTTCAATTGATCAGCCAATCTGTCGAGCACCGGCGACTGCTCCGGACCCGGGACAACTCTACCGGAAGAGAAGAAAATATCGGTCGTCTGGATGGCCTCTCTCAAATGATTAAGTTCTGCAAGGTTCAGCTCGTGCAGCTGCGAGACGTCCAGAACCACTCCATCCGCCGAAAGTTGTTCGGCGGCGGCCCGTGCCCGGCTGATCCACCCGGCAGGAGCCTCGCCCACGACCAGGATGCGACCTTGGATGATCGAAAGCTGAACCGATTTCGGCGGGGACAGCGACGCCGTTAGCCGCTTAACCACGAACTTTGGATCAAGGCTCTGAAAGAATTGCCACTGGGAATGAACGCGGGCGGGATCAACCTGCGTTCCGGACAGCAGAGCTTTCGGGTCGGCGGCAAGCGGGTCTCTCAGGCCGGAAATGTAGAATTGGCCTCCCCTCTCCGTTTGTTGGGCGACGATGATTCCCGGTTGGGCCTCGAGTCGCGACACATAATACTGCCAGTGCTCCGCCTCGCGTGCTTCGGGGCTCACATCACGAACCTTGGAGATGTCGAATTCCGGTCCGCCTGCCGAAAGCTGTCGGGCCGCGGCGCGCGCCCGATCTATCCAGGTGTCGGGAGCCTCACCCTCGGCAACGATGCGATTGTCGACGATCGAAAGCCGAACCGATTTCAGCGGGTACAGCGACGCCGTCAGCCGCTTCAACACGAACTCCGGTTCAAGGCTTTGATAGAAATGCCACTGCGAATGGACCCTGCCGGGATCGACCTGCGTTCCCGACAGCAGCGACTGCGGGTCGGCGGCAAGCGGGTCTCGCAGGCCGGCAATATAGAATTGGCCATCGCGGATCTTTTGTTCGGCAACGATGATGCCCGGCTGGGTCCCCAGTCGCGACACATAGGCCTGCCAGTGCTCTGCCGCGCGTGCTTCGGGGCTCACATCACGAACCTTGGAGATATCGAATACCGGTCCGCCTGCAGAAAGCTGCTGGGCGGCGGCCTGCGCCCGGCTGATCCACGTGGCGTCAGCCTCGCCCTCGGCAACGATGCGATCCTTGACGACCGAAAGTCGCACCGAATCCGGCGGAGCCAGCGATGCCGTCAGCCGCTTCAACACGAACTCCGGCGCAAGGCTCTGATAGAATTGCCAGTTCGCATGAACGCGGGCGGGATCGACCTGCGTTCCCGACAGCAGCGACTGCGGGTCGGCGGCAAGCGGGTCTCTCAGGCCGGCAATATAGAATTGGCCATCGCGCAACGTTTGTTCGGCAACGATGATGCCAGGCTGGGTCTCCAGTCGCGATAAATAGGCCTGCCAGCGCTGCCCGGATTGCCAGGAAAGAAAGAACCAAATGCCCGTCGGAATCAAAACCAGCAGGACTGCGGCCACCACCAGCCACGGAAATCCCTCGTTTGATTCCTCGTGCTTCAGTTCAACACAGGTTTGCAACTGCGTCTCTACGCTGGCCAGTTGCGAACTGTCGCCGTCGAACTGCTCCAAAGCCTGTGAGTATTCATCATGGATGCGGAGCAATACGTCGCGAATTATTTCGTGGAGTTCTTCCGGCGGATTGCCCCTGATCACCGAAACCAGTGTCGCAAATGGTCCAACCTCCGACCAGAGACGAAGCTCCCCAAAACGGATAGTGTCCAGGCCGCTCTGTTCTTTCTCCTTAAATGAGTCGCTTACAAAATCCTGAATTGCGCTGAGCATCGAAGAAATGAGCTGAGGATCCTCGCTCGTAGCATTTTCGGCAGTTACATGTGCAATCAAAAGCCCGGAACTGCGGCTGATGAGAAAGACGTGTTCTACACGATAGACAAGAGAATGATTAAGAACAACTTCCGAGAAGCTTGCACCCGTTCTCCAAGCTTCAAATCTCCACTTAAGCCCATGCCAGGTGAATATATGTCTTAAAGATTCATTCAGCGACTGAAAGGTCTGGTCGATCTTTTCGCCGATCGACTTGCGAATAGCGGGCAGAAACACCGGGTACAGTATATCCGTCAGCGTGCGCGGGTTCTTCTGGATGGACCTTTGCGCAGCCCTCTCGACAACCGGCACAAATGCCTCGCCGAGTTGCGCATGAGACGCACGTGCGGCTGCATCGGGGAGAACGCTCCCCACTGCTGCCGCAAGCTGCTCAGGTTCGTCAAGCAGGTGCGCAACTCGTGAAAGCTCCGAAATTTCGCGGCCGACCAGCAGCTGGCGAAGCGTTTCCATGCGATGATCGGCGGTTGGAATTCCGTCGAAAAGCGCACCGTGGTCCGGATCAACGTTCCGGGCAATTTCGACCAAAAGCCGAGCCAGAGCCTCGCGATCAATCTCGGTATCGTTCGCAGCGGCTCTTTCAGAAGGGTTGATTGGGTCGACGGTCGACCTCAAGTTCCGATCAACTCACTTTCCAGCTGCGTTCCGAGTTGCCCTTGCTGCCGATGGGATCCTGATTCAGACACTTCGCAACCTCGATAAACAGGCCAGCCAAAAGATTTCGGTCGGTCTTGACGTTGCTGAGATCGGAAAAGAATTTCTCCATTAGCATCTGAACGCTTTCATTCTTCTGCTTGATTTCCTCACGCAGCGAATGGTCGCTTCGATTTATCCGATCCGAAACTTCGCGCTCAAGCTCGCTCAATTGATCCGACAACGAGCGCACCTGCTTTTCAAGTGCCTGATTTTGTTCGCGAAGATTCCGGTCAATCTCCTTGTCGGCATCGGCTCGTGCGTCTTTTTCGTTGCGCAATTGCCCCGCAAGTGAATCGACCTGCTTCTTTGCATTTGACTCGTACATCTCAAGATTGCGCTTGGCCTCGGATTCGACATCCTTGAAGCGCTGCAAGAACCGTTCTTCAAGCTTGGAAAAGCGGCGGTCATAGTCCTGCATCTGGTTGCCGAACAGCAGATCACGTATCTTGTCGACACCTACAGCCTCGCCGGAGACCCCGCTCTCGCGAACCTGGGCCGCCATGAAATTCAGCCCGTTTTCGGCTGGATTACCTATCAGATTTGCGTCCGCTTTATTTGCCGAAGAAGCGGCATTCGAAGAGTCCTTAGCCATCCTCACGCCCAATCGCCAGAGTGCAAAACTCGGAGAATAGGAAATTATGTCAGACAAATACCCTGCCTGCAAGCCGGAATCCCCTTGGCTCAAGCCGATTCGTGCGTTCCTTTTTCGTCTCTTGGACTAGCAACGCATTGTCGGTGCAGCCCGTTGCTTCTGGCTTAAATAATTGCTCTCACCCATAACACCCCCGCTCCACCGCCAGCCTCTTCACCAACCCCAGCACCCCATCGATGGCCGGCGTCGGCTTGCCCGTCAGTCGCCCAAGCTCCTGCACGGCTCCCACCAGCGCGTCGATCTCCATCGGCCGGCCGCGTTCCAGGTCCTGCAGCATCGAGGTCTTGTGCTCGCCGACGTCGCCGGCGCCCTTGATGCGGCGGTCGACGTCTATGGCGAAGCGCACGCCGAGGCTTTCCCCGATCGCCTGGGCTTCCAGCATCATGGTGCGGGCAAGCTGGCGGGTGCCTTCGTCGGCGACGATCGCGGCAAGCGTGCTGCCGGTCAACGCCGAGATCGGGTTGAAGGAGAGGTTGCCCCACAGCTTCACCCAGATCTCCGAGCGTATGTCGTCGCGCACCGGCGCCTGCAGCCCGGCCTTGACCATTTCCTGCGCCAATGCCGTCACCCGCTCGCTGCGCTCGCCGGAGGGTTCGCCGAGCGAGAAGCGCTTGCCCTCGACATGCCGGATGAGGCCGGGCGCATCGACCTCGACGGCGGGGTAGACCACCGAGCCGATGACGCGCTCAGGCCCGATCCGCTGCCAGATCGCGCCGCCCGGATCGACTGCGTTGAGCCTGGTGCCTTCGAGCGGCCCGCCGACCTTGTGAAAGTACCACCACGGCACGCCGTTCTGCATGGTGACGACCGCGGTGTCCGGACCGAGCAGCGGCGCTATCTGGTCCAGCGCCGGGGTGAGCGAGTGGGCCTTCAGCGCCAGCACCACGATGTCCTGGACGCCGAGCTCCCCGGCCTTGGCGGCGGCACGGACGCGCGCGACCGTCTCCTTTCCGTCCTCAATCAGGCGCAGGCCGTCTGCCTCGATCGCTTCGAGATGGGCGCCGCGCGCCACGATCGACAGATCGGTGCGGCCGGCGATCGCCAGTTTGGCGGCGAGATAGCCGCCGATCGCGCCGGCGCCGAAAATGGTGATCTTCATCGTCAAAGCCCGAGTTTGGCGGCAAGGCCGATGCGCTGTAGCTTGCCGGTCGCGCCCTTGGGGATCTCGTCCAGGATCAGCACCTTGCGCGGCACCTTGAAGTCGGCGAGCCGCATCGCCGCATGGCTGCGGATATCGCTTTCAGTGGCGCTCATGCCTTCGCGCAGCACCACTGCCGCCGCCACCTCCTCGCCGAGCTTGTCGTGCGGCATGGCGAAGGTGACCACTTGCGCCACCGCCGGATGGTCCATCAGCACGTCGTCGACCTCGAGCGGCGAGATCTTTTCGCCGCCGCGATTGATGATCTCCTTCAGCCGGCCGGTGACCCGGAGATAGCCGTCCGCGTCGAGCACGCCCTGGTCGCCGGTGTGGAACCAGCCATGCGCGAAAGCCGTCGCATTGGCATCCGGGTTCTTCTCGTAGCCGCCAGTGACATTGGGCCCGCGAATGACGATCTCGCCGGTCTCGCCGGCTTCGAGCAGCCGCCCGTCCGGCGCCATCACCGCCACGTCGGGTCCGGCCGATGCGCCGACACTGCCCGGCTTGCGCAGGCCCGGCGGCAGCCGGTTGGAGGCCATCTGGTGCGCGGCCTCGGTCATCCCGTAGGATTCGATCACCGGGCAGCCGAAGGTCCTTTCCAGTTCGGCCATCACCTGCGCCGGCAGCGATGCCGAGGACGAGCGGATGAAGCGCAGCCGCGCAGCCGCCAGCACCTCTTCATTGCGGGCCGCGCGCGGCAGGATCGCCTGATGCATGGTCGGCACCGCCGTGTACCAGCTCGGCTTGGCGTCGCCCAGCCACTGGAAGAAGCGCAACGCGTTGAAGCCCGGCGTGCAGTAGATGCTGCCGCCCGAGGCCAGCGACGACAGCACCGCCGCGATCAGGCCATGGATATGGAACAGCGGCATGATGTTGAGGCAGCGGTCACTGGCCGTCAGGCCGAGCGTCGCGCCGATATGGGAGGCGGACGCCGCGATGTTGGCGTGGCTGAGCGGCACCAGCTTGGGCCGCGAGGTCGTGCCCGACGTGTGCAGCAGAAGCGCGACGTCGTCATCCCCAGCCATGTCGGACGCCGCCTGCGGGCCGACCGACGCGCCTTCGATGGTGAAGCTGCCGGCAGGGGCGTCCGGCGGCACGACAAGCCGCAGCACGCCGATGCCGAGGCGTTCGGCCACCGCCACGGCCGGGCCGGCCTCGGTCTCCGCGACAAGGATCGCCTTGGCGCCGATGTCGGTGAGGTAGAAATCGAGTTCGTCCGCCCGATAGGCGGGATTGAGCGGCGCCGTCGAGGCGGCGGCCGCCACGGCGACGAAGGCGGTTGCCATCTCCGGCCCGTTCGGCAGCACGATCGCCACCCGGTCGCCCCGGCCGATGCCAAGCGCGTGCAGCCGGCTGGCCGTGGCCGCGATCAGCGCGCGCAGCTTGCCATGGGTGAGCGTTGCGCTCTCGGGCGCCAGGATGGCCGGCGCATCATCGGTGCCGGCAACGAGGCGGTGGGTGAGGTCTGTGTGGGTTTGGGTCATGGTCACCGGCTATGTTTCAAAGCTCGTGAAAGTTCAGCGGAGGTTAGCGCCGCCCCTCATTGCCCTGCCGGGCATTTCTCCCCGTATAGTGATGGGGAGAAAGACGCAGTCGCCGATGGCTTCGCCAACTGCCAGCGTTGCCGCGAAAGCGCTGAGGGAGCGGAGCCCCCTCTCCCCGTCACTATACGGGGAGAGGATGCCGGCAGGCAGGTGAGGGGCAGCACCAGCGCCTGAAAAGGAAGGCCAAACTTGAATTGAGCACTTGGCAATTTCCGCACTGCCACCTGCTTGCTCATCCCCTCAATAACCCAGCGCCAACCCGTCCTTGCGTGGATCCGACGCCCCGGTCAGCGTTCCCTTCTCCCAGTCGATCAGCACCACCTGGCCTCCGCCGAGCGGGTGGGGCGGCTCCGTGACCTCATGGCCGCGCCGGCGAAGGCCCGCAACCGCCTCGGTGGGCACGCTGCGCTCGGCCTCCACAACGCCGTCATTGTAGAACACCCGTGGTGCATCCACCGCCTGCTGCGGGTCCATGCCGAAGTCGATTATGTTGGTCAAAAGATGGACATGCCCGAACGGCTGGTAGCCGCCGCCCATCACGCCGAACGGCATCACCACGCGGCCGTTCCGGGTCGCCATGCCAGGCATGATCGTGTGCATCGGCCGCTTGCCGGGCGCGATCGCGTTGGGGTGCGCCGGGTCGAGGCGGAAGCTCGAGCCACGGTTCTGCAGCACCACGCCGGTCTTCGGGCCGACGACGCCGCTGCCGAACGAATAATAGGTCGAGTTGATGAAGGAGACCGCGTTGCGGTCGCGGTCGACGATCGAGATATAGACCGTGTCGCTGCCGGGCAGGTCGACGCGCGGCAGATGCGTCATGGCGCGGTCGCGGTCGATCTCGGCGCGGAGCCGGTCGGCATAGGCGCTGGACAGAAGCTCTCTCACCGGCACCGGGACATGATCCTGGTCGCCCAGAAAGGTGTCGCGGTCGCGGTAGGCCAGCCGCCCGGCCTCGATCTCCAGGTGCAGGCGTTCGACGCCATTGGGATCGAGCCCGCCAAGCTTGAACCCTGACAGCACGTTCAGCATCAAAAGCGCCGTCAGCCCCTGGTTGTTCGGCGGCATCTGGTGGATATCATAGCCGCCATAGGAGGTGCTGACCGGCGCCACGTAGTCCCCTCTGGTCGTAGCGAAATCCTCATGCGAATGAAGCCCGCCCAGTTCATTGAGCCGGCGCACCATGTCGTCGGCGACGACGCCCTCGTAGAATCCGGCGCGGCCGTGCTTGGCGATCACCCGCAAGGTGGCGGCAAGCTCCGGCTGGCGATGGACATCGCCGGCCTCCGGCGCCTTGCCGCCCGGCAGGAAGATGCGCGACGCATGTTCGTCCGCCGACAGGTCGGTCTCCGGCTCGGCCCAGTCGAAGGCGACGCGATCGTGCACGACATAGCCGTTCTCGGCATAGTGGATGGCCGGCGCCAGCACCTCGGCGAGGCCCTTGCGGCCATGGTCCTCCAGCAGCCGACACCAGGCGTCGATGGCGCCCGGCACGGTCACCGCATGCGGCCCCTGTTTCGGCAGCTCGGCAAAACCCTGCGCCAGATACCAGTCGACGGTCGCGCCCGCCGGCGCGCGGCCGGAGCCGTTGAAGGCCAGCACATTGCCTTGTCCAGCCGGACAGTAGAGCACGAAACAGTCGCCGCCGATGCCGGTCGATTGCGGCTCGACCACCCCTTGCACGGCGGCCGCGCAGACCGCCGCGTCCATGGCGTTGCCGCCGGCGCGCAGCATATCGATGGCAGCCAGCGTCGCCAGCGGGTGCGAGGTGGCGGCCATGGCCTCGGTGGCACGAACCGGCGAGCGGCCGGGAAACTGGAAATCACGCATTGTTGTCTGGATATCCCCTGGTCACTTGAAGCGAATTGGTCCGATGAAATCAAGGACGGCGGCCGAAGATCTGCGCGATTGCCAAAAGCACGACCGACAGCACGATCAGGCAGGTGGAGATGGCGGCGATCGTCGGGTCGATCTGGTCACGCAGCGCATTGAACATGCGGCGCGTCAACGTCGTCGTCTCGCCGCCCGAAATGAACAGCGAAACCACCACCTCGTCGAAGGAGGTGATGAAGGCGAACAGCGCGCCCGAGACGATCGAGAAGCGGATCTGCGGCATGGTCACCTGCCAGAACGCCGCGATGCGCCCGGCGCCCAGGCTGCGCGCCACCCGCTCCTGGTTCATGTCGTAGGACCGCAGTCCGGATAGCACGGTCAGCACCACGAGCGGCAAGGCTTGCACCGTGTGCGCGATGACCAGGCCGGTCAGCGTGTTGTTGAGCCCGATGCGGGCATAGAGGAAGAAGGTGCCGATGCCGATCAGGATCACCGGGATGATCAGCGACGCCGTGAGCAGCCCGTTGATTGTGCCGTTGAAGCGCAGCGTGCCCCGGTTGACGGCATAGGCGGCCGCGGTGCCGAGCGGCGTCGCCACCAGAACGGTCATGAGCGCCACCTTCACCGAGACGATCGTGGCGTCGCGCCATTCCAGTGACTGGAAATAAGTCTGGTACCAGCGCAGCGACCATTGCTGCGGCGGAAACTGCAGCAGCGTCGAATCCGAGAGCGACATGATGACGATGATCACCGACGGCGCGATCAGGAACAAAAGCACAAGGCCGCCCAGCGCATAAAGCCACAGGCGTTGCCAGTGCGAAATCGGCAGGCTCCCGTTCATCGCGAACTCCACACGCCGGTGGCGCGCGCGCCGAGCAGCCACTGGAACAGGCCGAGCAGCGCCAGCGTGACGACCAGCAGCACCACGCCGAGCGCGGCACCCGCGCCCCAGTTGGAATAGAGGCTGGTGGTCTGTTCCATGCGCATCGCCCACATGACCACCTTGCCGCCGCCCATCAGCGCCGGGGTAACGAAGAAGCCGAGACACAGCACGAAGACGATGACCACACCGGAGGCGAGGCCGGGCAGCGACAACGGAAAGAAGATCTGCCGGAAGGTCGCGACGGGGCCGGCGCCGAGGTTCATGCCGGCGCGCAGGCAGTCGGTGTCGATGGTCTTCATCGAGGCGTAGAGCGGCAGGACGAGGAAGGGCAAGAGGATGTGCGTCATGCCGACGACGACGCCCGACAGGTTGTTGGCGAGCGACAGCGGCTGGCTGATGACGCCGAGGTCGATCAGCCAGCTGTTGATCAGGCCCTTGCGCTGCAGGATCACCAGCCAGGCATAGGTGCGCACCAGCACCGATGTCCAGAACGGCAGGATGACGAAGATCAGGCAGATCGACGCCGCCCGGCGCGGCAGTTGCGACAGCATGTAGGCCAGCGGATAGCCAAGCAGCACGCAGGCCCCGGTAACGATGAACGCGACCTTGAAGGTGGTGGCAAAGGTTTTGATGTACGAAGCCTGCTCGAAGAAGCGCGCATAATTGGCGGCGCTCAAGGCGCCGGTCTCGTCGAACAGCGACAGCCAGAACAGCCAGCCGATCGGCACGATGATGATGGCGCAGACGAGGAAGAGACTGGGCGACAGCAGCGCCAGCAGCCGCAGCGACTCGCGCCGCGCGTCGGCGCGCAATGCCCGCGCGTTCAGGTCCCCGCCGACGCCGCCGGCAGTCCCCTCGATGAGGGCGGATTGCGCGCTCATTCTTCGGCCGCCACCAGGATCGTGTCCTGCGCATCGAGGCCGAGGCGGATCGGCTGGCCGGGCGCCGGCAGCCGCGCCAGCACATCACCGCGGCAATAGTCGCGCAACGTCAGCTGGCGCCCATCGCGCAGCACCGCGTAGCAGACGAAGCTGTCGCCCTGGTAGATGATGTCGGCGACCGTGGCATCGAAGACGTTGATCCCGTTCGACGGCTCCGTTGTGGTGACCAACCGCAGCTTTTCGGGCCGCACCACCATCAGGTGCCGGCCCGAGGCCGGGGCCGGCATTGCTGTGTGGATACGTCTGTCCTCGCACCAGACCGCCCCGTCGCGGCATTCGACGGGCATGAAATTCGATTCGCCGATGAAGCCGGCGACGAATTGCGTCCTGGGCGCGGCGTATAGCGTTTCGGGCCGGTCGAGCTGTTCGATGCGGCCGGCGTTCATCACAGCAATGCGGTCCGACATGGTGATGGCTTCGCGCTGGTCGTGCGTGACATAGACCGTCGTCATGCCAAGCCGCCGGTGCAGTGCGCGCAGTTCGATCTGCATATGCTCGCGCAGGCCCTTGTCGAGCGCCGACAGGGGTTCGTCCATCAGCACGATGCGCGGCTCGAAGATGATGGCGCGCGCCAGCGCCACGCGCTGCCGCTGGCCGCCGGAGAGCTGGTCGACCGCCCGGTCGCCCAGGCCCTGCAGCTTCACCAGCTCCAGCGCCTTTTCGACACGCTGCGCCGTCTCGGCCGTCGCCACGCCACGCTGCTTCAGCGGAAAGGCGATGTTGTGGAAGACATTCATATGCGGGAACAGCGCATAGTTCTGGAACACCATGCCGATGTTGCGCTTGTGCGGCGGCGTGGTGATGATCTCGTCGTCGCCCACCTTGATGGAACCGGCATTGGCCCTGATGAAACCGGCCAGAATCATCAGCAGCGTCGTCTTTCCGGATCCGGAAGGGCCAAGCAGCGTCAGGAATTCGCCCGCCGCGACATTGAGGTTCAGGTCGCGCAGGACCGATACGGAGCCAAATCGTTTCTCGATCGCGCGCAAGCCGATCGGCAGCGCGGATGGCGCAATGGACAAGATCACTTTCTCCCTAGCCGGCAATTTTCAGGCGACAGAAGGCAGGGCGACGCTGGTGCCGCCCTGCCTTGTCAATGCCTATTGCTGGATCAGATTGTTGAACTTTTCGGTCGCCTCGACCAGATTGTCGCGCCAGAACTCGGCGTCCTGCAGCACCTGCTTCTTGACGTTCTCCGGCGACGAGTTGATGTCCTTGATCCGCTCCGGCGGGATCTTGCCGGTTTCGAAGGCCTTTTCGTTCACCGGTCCGTTGTCGACATAGAGCGGCAGATTGGCCTGCAATTGCGGGCTGACGAACATCGCCAGCGCCTTCATCGCCGCGTCCTTGTTCTTGGCGCCCTTCGGGATCACCATGCAGTCGGCGGTCAGCACCCCCTGGTCGAAGGAGAAGCTGACCGGCGCGCCTTCCTTCTTCAGGGTGCCGGCGCGGCCGTTCCAGATGCTCGCCATGTCGACTTCGCCGTCCTTGACCAGCTGCATGGCCTGCGCGCCCGACGTCCACCAGGCGTCGACATGGCCGCGGATCTTGTCGACCGATTTCAGCGCGGCGTCGATGTCGACGGGATAGACCTTGTCGATCGGCAGGCCGGAGGCGAGGGCGGCGACGCTCAACGTCTCGGTCGCCTGGCTGCTGCTCAGCGCGCGCCGCCCGGGAAATTTTTTCACGTTCCAGAAATCCGCCCAGGTCTTCGGGCCTTTGTCGCCGAAGACGTCGGTCCGGTAGATCAGCACGACGGAGGTATAGGAGATGCCGAGCCAGTCGTCATGGACGAGCTTCGGGTTGATGCCGCTCTTGTCGATAATGCCGTAATCGAGCTTTTCGAACAGCCCTTCCTTCGAGCCGCGCGCGCATTCGTCGGCGCCGAGTTCGGTGATGTCCCACTTCACCGCGTTGCCGGTTACTTGCAGTCGCACGTCGTCAAGGCCGTTGGTGGTGTCTTCCTTGATGGTGATGCCGAGCGCGTCGGCGGTCGGCTTGAAGAACGCCTTTGTCTGCGCCTCCTGATAGGTGCCGCCCCATGAGGCGACGGTGATCGTGTCGGCCGCGACGGCGGGCACTGCCACGGAGGCTGCGAGGCCGGCTATGGCAAAGGCTTTAAAGCTGCTGGTCCTGTTCATTTCGGTGCTCCAACCGGTGTTCCCATTTGTTTTTGATTTAGCATGCGATTTTGTATACAATTTTGAATGTAGCCGAGGGATCGGTGTTGTCAACATCGGCTGGCGCGATCTATTTGAGCCGGACAAGCCTGTGAGAGACGCCACCACGCGCGTGGCAAATTGGACCGACAACGAATACAAACGGGGCAATGTCCGGCCTGAGTGCTGGAGGACTGGAAGCGGATCTTGGCCAAGGAAACGAAAAACACGCTGCGCGACTCGGTCTACACCTCGCTCAAGGCGATGATCGTGACCGGCCAGATTCCGCCTGGCGCCCGCGTCACCGAGAGCGACATCGCGGCGAAGCTCAATGTCAGCCGCACGCCGGTGCGCGAGGCCTTCAACCGGCTGGAGCGCGACGGGCTTGTCACCGGCCGGCCCCGCCAGGGCTATGCCGTCACCGAGTTCGACATCAACATGTTCCGCGAGGCCTTCGACATCCGCGAACTGCTCGACGGCCATGCCACGGAACTCGCGGCCGTCGCCGCGACCGAGAAGGACAAGGCGCGGCTGCGTGCCATGCTGGCCGAATGCGAGCGGCTTGCCGCCATTCCCGATCGTACCACAAAAGAAAAATTCCAGGAGCTGGAGGTCGGCATCGATCTGCACCGCGTCATCGCGCAGATCAGCGGCAACGCCATGCTGCACGGCATGCTTTGCGGCATCCTCGACAAGTGCCAGCACTATGTCTGGACCGAACTGTTGTGGCTGGACGAATGGAAGATCGCCCGCGACGAGCATGCCGAGATCGTCGAGGCCATCTGCGCCGGCGACGCCGGCCGGGCCGGCATGCTGGCGCGTGCCCATGTGCGCGGCTCGCGCGAGAACGTGTTGCGCCTGCTGCAGGCCAAGTCCGATTACCAGAGTTTTCTCGCCAAGGCGTCCTGAGCGGGTTGGGACGGCGCGCCTTCAGCCCTTGCGTTCCTGAAGGCTGTTGCCGCCGTCAACCACCAGCACGGCGCCGTTGACATAGCTGGCGCCCTCCGATGCCAGGAACACGACCGCCGCGGCCACTTCATCGGGCCGGCCGGCCCGCGCCGGCGGCGTATGCAGGGCCGCTGCCAGCTCCATCGCGCTCGACGCGCCGGTTTCGATCCAGCCGGGCGCGACCGCGTTGACGGTTATGCCGTCCTTTGCCATTTCCAGCGCCAGTGCGCGTGTCAGGCCGACCATGCCGGCCTTGGCGGCGGAATAGGCTGATGTGCCTTCGAAAGACACGATCGGCCCGGTGACCGACGCTACATTGACGACGCGTCCGTAGCCCGCTTCGACCATCGCCGGCAGAAACGCCTTTGTGACGAGGAACGCGGTCTTCAGGCTGACGTCGATTCCTTGATCCCAGTCGGCCTCGGTCATCGAGACAAACGCCTTGTCGGCCGACGGCGATGCCAGCGAGCCCATGCCGGCATTGTTGACCAGGATATCGACCGCGCCGGCGGCCACCTGCAGCCGCGCGACATCGGCAGCCAGGGTGAGATCGGCAACCGCGGCAGTGGCATCGATGCCTTCGCCGCGAAGCTCCGCGGCGCGATCCATCACACGCGCACTGGCCCCGGTCAGGAAAACGGCGTGCCCGGCTTTGCCGAGGTGACGGGCAATGGCGAAGCCGATTCCGTCAGCCGCTCCCGCGCCGGTAATCAAGGCGCGTCTGATCTTGCTGGTGGTCGCGGCCATGCGGGCTCCTTGGGGCTGGCATCATTTTCGATTGGATTGGTTTGCCGGTTTACCGGCGCGCCCGCAATCCGACCTAACAAGAATGTTGGCGCAAGAGAGCGCAATCCGAACGAGGATATCCCGGCGCCAACGGGTCCGCGCCCTCCGTGCGAAAGACGACATTTTTGACATGCCGGGGATGCGCAACAACCGAGGCGGCGGGTTGCAATCATCTCTTCGATGATTGGGGAGGCTGCATAAGCTGAAGCTTATGGACTCCTCCGGCGATTCGAGCAAAGGTCAGGGCGCGGCGCTGCTGCCGGGGCCGGAAATGAGCGACAGTTTCGGATACATCGCGTTCGGCGATGACGAGCTATACACGCGCGGCGCGCTCTTCAGCGCGCTGAGGCTGCTGCACTATTGCCCGGGCGCGAAGATCACTGTCCTCACCGACAGGCCGCAGATTTTCGACGGCTACCCGATCGGGACGATGGAGCTTACGGCGAGCCGGATGGCCGAAATGTCATTTGGCGGCCGATACCGCTTCGGCATCAAGGCGGCCGGCATCATCGATCTGCTGGAGTCCTGCGAGCGCCTGTTCCTCATGGACACGGACATGTATCCGATTGGCGACATTTCGGGCTGTTTCGGCCAGATTTCCCCCTCACATTCCGTCATGAACAGGTGCGAGGGCCGGCCAAAGCCCCCCTACCGTGCCCTCGAAGGCAGGCATTTCATGCTTGGCGAGAAAATGCTGACCGGAAGCGAGCCGATGTGGAGCAGCGGGGTCTTGGGGGTCCACAATGCCGCCCTTCCCGCACTGAGCGACGCCTATCATGCAATCGAGCAACTGATCGATGTCGTAACGGCGCATACGCCGGAACAATTCTGCATTGGTGTTGCGTTGGCCAGGGATGGATGCAGGATAACGCCGCACCGGCTGCCGATCCGAAACTATACCACCAGGGGAAAGAAGCTCTTTGCCCGGCGACGGCTCGAAGCCTTCTTTGCCGGCTATGGCCACCTCGGCGTGGGCGAGCAGATCGAGCAGGCCGCCAGATACAGGCTTTGGCGGGCGCCGACGGATATGTGGAAGCAGCGGGGCATCTGGCATTTCTGATGCCCGTCGTCCGGAAGCGGCTCCGGGAGGACGGTCACAGGCAAGCACTCACGTAACGGTTCTCATCCATGCCAGGAACGACTCGATGATCGCGGATCGCGGACTGTGATGCATCCAGACGACATAAAAGCTGTAGCCCGGCAAGGACAATGGATGCGCCTTGACGAGCGAGCCGTTCTCCAGTTCACGGCCGACCACAACGTCACTGCAGATCGCAATGCCTTGCCCGGCGACGACCGCATCGATCGCGTGCAGTTCCTCGCGGAAGCTCAAATCCCAGGCTTTGTCCGGGACCAGGTCCGGATCGATCGAACGGGCCGTCGCCAGCCACCGGGGCCAGGTGGGAGCGTCCGGATCCCGGTTCATCCAGCCAAAATGGATCAGGGGATACCGCAGGAGATCGGCGACACGCTCGATCGCCCGTCCGTCGCTCGCCAACAATCGGGGACTGCAAATGGGAAAGAAGGAATCGCGGCACACTTCCTGAGCGGCAACGCCCAAAGGCGGGCGGCGCGTGTAGCGGATCGCAACATCCGCGGCGCCGGCACGAAGGTCGAGTACCGCGTCCGTCCCGATGATCTCCAGTGGCACGGCCGGGTTGGCCTCTCGCCATTTCGGCAACCGGGGCACCAGCCATCGGCTTGCGAAAGCGTTCGGGCTCGTCACCCGCAATGGCGATTGAACATCCGGCTCGGCGACTGCGGCAAGAGAGCCTGCGAGAAGATCAAAGCCGTTGCGAAGGATAGGAAACAGTCGCGCTCCCGCACTCGTCAGCACGAGCGGGCGTGGCCGGCGCTGGAACAGCTTGCGACCGCATATTTCCTCCAACGAGCGGACCTGATGGCTGATCGCCGTCGGTGTCACGCCGAGCTCCGCTGCTGCCGCCTTGAAGCTGCCGAGCCGGGCTGCGGCCTCGAAGGCGTGCAAGGCGCGGAGCGGCGGACAGTTTCTCATGCCGGCAGCGTAGATGAATTCCTCTCATCCAGCAGCTAAGAATTTCGCTTTTGCAGAAGGCTGGTCCCTGTGAGACCGTAGTCCCGTTGGAGCAAGGACGATAACGATGGAGATTCCACGACAGACCGATGTGCTATCGGGCCGATCCCATTTTTCGAGTCCCGTGATCGAACAGCTGCGGCAAGGCTTGCGCGGCGAACTGGTGTTGCCGACAGACCCCACCTACGGCCAGGCGCGTGGGGTCTGGAACGGGGCGATCGACAGACGTCCCGCTGCCATCGTCTTTTGCGCCCATCCCGATGATGTCGTTCTTGCCGTGGCCTGTGCCAGGTCACAAGGCTGTCTCGTGGCCGTTCGCAGCGGCGGCCATAACGTTGCCGGTCTGTCCGTCTGCGACGATGGCATGGTGATCGATCTATCCCGCATGAAGAAGATCGTCGTCGATCCCGAGCGCCGCATCGCCAGGGCCGAGGCTGGCCTCAATCTCGGCGAATTCGATGCCGCCACACAGGCCCACGGTCTTGCGACGACCATGGGCGTCAACAGCGACACCGGCATTGCCGGCCTCACGCTCGGCGGCGGCTTCGGCAAGCTTGGACGCAAGAACGGCCTGAGCTGCGATAATCTGATCGCCGCTGAAATCGTCACCGCCGACGGCCGGCTGTTGCGGACAAGCGCCGGCGAGCATCCCGAACTGTTCTGGGCCTTGCACGGCGGCGGCGGCAATTTCGGCATAGTGACGGCGTTCGAATACCGGCTGCATCCGCTCGGCCCGGCTCTTCTCGTGGGCTCGGTGCTTCACGCCTACGATCATGCGCGCGAGGCCATGCGGTTTTACGATCGGTTCTCCCGAGAAGCCCCGGACGAGTTGAGCGTCGACGCCGCGCTCGTCACGTTGCCGACGGGCGACCGGGGCTTCAGCATCTCGGCCTGCTATGTCGGGTCACCCGAAGCGGGCGAACCTGTCATCGCACCGCTGATGACATTCGGATCCCCCATCGAAAGCCGCCTTCAGGCCCTTCCTTATCTCCAAATTCAATCGGCGGGCGATAGCCTCTTTCCACGCGGACGGCGCTATTACTGGAAGGCGCAGTTCCTGCGCGAGATCAGCGACGGTGCGATCGACGCGTTGCTCGACCGTTACGCGGCGGCTCCCAATCACTCCAGCCTGCTGGTTTTCCAACAGGTCGGCGGAGCCATCGCCCGCGTGCCGGCATCGGATTCGCCCTACGCCAATCGCGACGCGGCTGTCGATTGCTTCCCGATCGCCATCTGGGACGATCCCGCCGATGACGAGGCGAATATAGGCTGGGCGCGCGACCTGTGGAATGCGGTGAGGCCATTCTCTACCGGCGGTGTCTATGCCAACAATCTCGGTGATGAGGGCGACGAGCGCGTGCGGGACGCTTATGGTGGAAACTATGCACGTCTCGCCGCCATCAAGACGCAATACGACCCGACCAATTTCTTCCGACTGAACCAAAATATCAGGCCTGGGTAATTCGCAATCCGTGAGAGAACCTTGCGCAGCCGCTGGACGATCCTGGCTGTCCTGTTCGTCGCCCGCGCGGCAATGGCGTTTCAGTTCCAGAGCGTCGGCGCCGTCGCGCCCCTTGCCGGCGATAGTCTTGGCGCGAGCCTGGCCGACGTCGGCGACAAGGCGATCGTTCTCGCCGGCCTGCTGATGATGCTGGCGGGTGAATGGCATGACGGCGTGGCCGTCCTGGAGCCCGCCCACAGGCGCATCGGCGATGTATCGGAGGCCGCACGCGCCTTGCGACGCAATTTTGCGATCAAGGGCGTCTATTTGCAGCCGTTTTCGGCGATCGTCGTCTTCCAGTCGGCCGCGATCCCGTCGAGCGTCTCCTTTGCCGATCCCCCATCCTTGAGCAGGTAGGGTGCCAGACGTGCGTTCATCTGATCGACGAGCTTGGCGTAGTAGGGTTCTGCCCAGAAGTCCTTCACCACGAAGAGGCTCTGATAAAACGCTTCATTGTACGGCGTAGCGTTGCGGAACTTCTCCGACTCCAGAATGTGGGCGTCGGCGGTATAGCCGCCAAGGTCCGCCCATTTCTGCTGCGTGTCGTCGCGAGCGAGCCATTCAAGGAACTTCCTGGCTTCCGCCTGTTTGCGCGAATAAGAAACGATCGAAATACCTTGGCCCCCCAGCGCCGTGAATCGATCCCCGCCCGGTCCAGCCGGGCTGGCGAAGAATCCAGTAACGGAGGCGTTCGGATTTATCGCTGGATTCGCCAGCGCCGGAAAGAAGGCGAAGAAGTTCATACTCATTGCCGCCAGCCCCCCGGTGATCGCCAGGTCTTCCTCTCGATTGGTGGTGTTACCCCAGTCCGGCGGCGTGAAGGAATAGAGTTCCTTGTAAGCCTCAAGCGCCTTGATGGCTTGCTGCGAGTTAACGATGCCTTCGACCGCACAAGTGCTGTAGTTCCCGAGCTCGCCGCCATAGCTGAACAATTCGGACATGAAGCCCATGATCAGCCCGTCGCCGTGCTGCTCTGTATAGATCGCGACACCATAGCGCGGTGGGTTGGCGTGCGGTCGGTAGAAGAACTCGGCGATGTCGCGCAGCTGCATCCAGGTTTTCGGCGGGGCGAGGTCGTAGCCGTACTTCTCTTTGAAGGCCTTCATTTCGGCGGGATCCTCGAACCAATCCTTGCGGTAGGCCCAGCCGACCGCGTCGGCCTCGAGCGGAACGGCCCAGTAGCGTCCGCTGCCCCTTGGATATTCGGAATAATAAGTCATCGACGCCGGGGTCATGACCTTGGTCAGGTCGCTCTCCTTCACGAGATCGGTCAGCTCGGCGTAGTGACCCTCCGTGGCGCCGGCTCCAAGCCATTGCGAATCGCCGACGACCATGTCGTAGGAATCAGAGTGGGCATTGAACTCCATAAATGCCTTGTCTTGGAAACCGGGCCAGTTCACGGTCTCGACCGTGACCTTGACCCCGGTCTCCTTCTCATACTCGTCGGCGAGCTCCTGCAGATAGTTGGCCGGATCCCATTCTGCCCACAGGATCGTGAGTTCGGTTGTCGCATCAGCCTGGCTGCTAGGCGGCAGCAGTGCAACGCCCGCCAACAGGCCGACCCACATTCGTTTGAGCATGGCTCTCCTCCCTAGGGCACCGCGGTCGCTCCTTGCGGAAGCCGTTGCAGCAGGCGTCCGGCCTCCATCAGGTCAGGCGTGTCGAGGCCTTCGTTGAATGCCGCATAGACCGGTGCGAGCAACTCTCGCGCCTCCTTGTCGCGGCCGTGGTTGGCCCAAAGTCCCGCGAGGCGAAAAGCAGCTCTCAACTCGGCCAGTATCGCGCCCTGCTCGCGGGCGGCGGCCAAAGATTGCCGCAAAGGGTCTTCGGCGGCGTCGCCGCGCGGGTCCAGCCGTGACAGCAACTCTCCTTTCGCACTCAACAACTCGGGCAGCTGATATGTGGAGCCTGATTTGGCGAGCGTGTCGAACGCCTGCTCCAGAACGGCCAGTCCCTCGCTTGCCTCGCCGCGCTCGCCGCAGGCCCGCGCTAGCGCGCACAGATAAGCGGCCATCCCCATGTCGGCGCCGGTTTCGGCCATCGCCGCTATCCCATCACGCATCTCGCCAATCCCATCGTCCAACGCACCCAGACCAGCAAGCGCCCAGCCGAAGAAGGCGCGAGCCTGCCCCAGCAGCAGCGGGAGGGCGAACTCGGTGCACACCGCAATGGCTTTTTCAGCCCAGCGTCGCGCCTCGCCGGGCTCTCGCCGGAGTAGGTGGACAACGCCGAGGGCCATCTGTGCCTGGGCCAAGCTAAGGGGATGGGAGTCGCGCTGGGCCAGGGCGACGGCTTCCCTTGCCTGCTGAATCGCACCGTCAGGCTTGCCGCATATGCAGAGCATCTGCGCGTGGAACGACCTGCAACAGACGCCGGGATCGTGCCCGGTATAGCCCCACGCAAGGTGGCGATGCCGCTCGTAGTCGTAGGTTTCAAGGCCATATCTGACAAACGGTTCAGCGGACTCGTACCTGCCGAGATAGAAATTGACGCCCCAGAGTTGATGGTGTGCCTCCAGCAGGTACTCAGAATCGCCGGATGCCTCGGCGAGCTCCACCCCGAGCGTCTTGCACTGCATGGCAAGAGCTTCGGCGGCGCGCAGGTCGCCCGAGATGGTACGGCAGCCACTCTCGCCGCGCACCGCTGCGAACAGCTTGACTTTGTCGCCGAGCCGCGCGGCAAGTTCCCGCGCGGTCGAAAATGCCTGCAGGGGCTCCGGAGCGGCCCAACCTTTGGCGGGGACAAGAGCCGAGCCCATCGCCGTCCACAGTGAAACTTCCTGCCTGAGCCGGGTCTCGGAAGCGGGCAGTGACGCGGTAAGCTCGAGCCCCTTGGCGAAGTGAGCTGCGGCCTCGCGGTTGGCAGACCTTGCCATAGCGCGCTGCCCCGCCCGCAGCCACCATGGCACGCCCTCATCCGCCAGTCCGGCCAGCGTGTAATGCTGCGCGACGGTCTCGGGTTCGGCTTCGGCGATTTCGGCGAACTCGGCTTCGAGCGCTGCGGCGATCCTGCCATGGATTTGCTGGCGCCGGCTCTTCAGCAGGCTCTGGTAGGCGGTGTCGCGCACCAGCGCATGCTTGAACGTATAGGTCGCCTCCGGCGCGACGCCGCCGCGAAACACCAACTCGGCCTGTTCGAGCTGGTGGAGCGCATCGTCGCGCCGCGCCTGGTCCGCACCGCTCACCGCAGCGAGCAGCCGGTGGCCGAAGATGCGCCCGATGCAGGCACCGATCTGGGCCGTCTCTTTGACCGGCGACAGCCGGTCGAGGCGCGCCATCAGCGAGTCCTGCAGGGTCGAGGGAATTGCAAAGTTGGGCAGCGGCCCTATCGCGAGATAGCGCCCGTCGGCCTCTAGTAGCTGCCCGGAATCGAGGACTGTCCGCGTCAGCTCCTCGACGAACAGCGGTACACCTTCCGTGTTGGCCAGGATCCTGTCGGCAATATCGGGCGGCAGCTTTCTGTTGCCTGCAACGCGCTCTATGATCGCTATGCCGTGTTCCTGTTCGAGCCGTCCGAGCAGCACTATCTCTACAGACGATAGCGGCTTCCAGTGCGGCTCGAATTCCGGTCGTGCCGTCACCACCAACAGGGCGCGCAGGCCGGCGAGCCGCTCAACCAGCATCCCGAGCCACTCTGCCGTCGTCGGGTCTATCCAGTGGGCGTCTTCGACCAGCACAAGCGCCGGCTTGTTCGCCGACGCCTCGACCAGCCGTATCAACGCCGCCAGCGTGCGCGTCCTGAGTGTCGGCGCGGGCAGTCTGGGCGGCTGGTAGCGTCCGCCTGGGTCGATCGACAACAGGATCGCCAGCAGCGGCAGCGCCTCGTCCGTCTCCATATGGAGCCTGGCGAGCAGTGCCCTGAGTTTGTCGAACCTGCTATCGGCACTGTCGTCACTGACGAAACCCGCCGCTCGCTCGATATGCGCTATGAGAGGATGCAGCGCGCTGTTCGTATGATAGGCGGAGCAGAAGAAGCGCAGCTCGGCATGCGGTTCGGTGGCAACCCGCTCCGCGAGCGCCGCAATCAGGCGCGACTTGCCGATGCCCGCCTCGCCACTGAGCAGAACGACCCGACCCTCTGCCGCTGTCGCGCGGTGCCAGCGTTCGAGCAGGAGTGCCAGCTCAGGGTCCCGCCCGACCAGAGGTGCAAGTACGGCGTGCCGCGCTTCGAACCGGCTTTCGGCGGCTGTTTCGCCGACGACGCGCCGGCACCGCACCGGAGCGGCAAAGCCCTTCAAAGGGCGCTCACCGAGGTCGGCTGTCGCGAACAGCCCCGCAACCAGCTTTTGCGTCGTGTCGGCGATGATGACTGCGCCTGGCTCTGCGAGTGCCTGCAGCCGGGCCGCGAGGTTGGGCGTATCTCCGACAACGGCTTCCTCTTGTGCAGCGCCTTCGCCGACCAGATCGCCGACGACCACCAGTCCCGTGGCGATGCCGACGCGCGCCGCTAGCGGCTTGCCGCCGGGCGCGGTCAGCCGGCCGGTGGCGGAAGCGGCGGCGAGGCCGGCTCGCACGGCGCGCTCAGCGTCATCCTCGTGCGCCTGTGGCCAGCCGAAATAGGCGAGCACGCCGTCGCCCATCAGCTTGGCGACGCGCCCGTCGTAGCGAGCGATCTCCCGCGCAACCACCTGCTGATAGGCGAGAATGACCTCGCGCATGTCTTCCGGGTCGAGCGCCTGCGCAAGCTCGGTCGAGCCAACGAGGTCGACGAACATCACAGTGAGTTGCCGTCGCTCTGCGCGAGAATCCGAGGGGGCGGGCGGGGGCTGGGCCGTTGTTGGCCGGGTCGGACTCTCGGCGAGGGCCGCAATGGCGCTGAGCAATTTGCGCCGATGGCCAATCGACATGACCCCGAGCGCCGTCAGGTCGTCGGCGGTCAGGCTCGGGAGCACCTCTTCATCGATGTCTTGGCTGCCGAAGGCGTCGGCATACTCGCCGAGACCGAGGCTCACCAGCCATGCTCGAATATCCACGTGCCTACTCCCAGGCGGTGGAAGCTTTGCCCGAGCACTATATCGCAAACACTAAGTAGGGTCGCGCTTCTTATGCGAGGAGCAGTATCATCTTTGGGCCGCCCACAAGTCAGTCGAGTTGAGCCGTCCAGGCGTCTTCTTCGGGTCGGAAGCAGACGCAGATGCCCAGTTTTGTTCCAGTGCTGGGGAAAATGTCGCGCCAAATCAGTATGTCACGATTGGCGCGCCCGAAGAGATTCGAACTCCTGACCCCCAGATTCGTAGTCTGGTGCTCTATCCAGCTGAGCTACGGGCGCGCAACAGGCCGTGTTTTCAACGGCCCGCGATCCGATCCGAAAGACCGGCCGCGAATGTGTGCAGTTCCCTAACGACTGAAATCGCGAAAAGCAAGCCGATCCGGCAAAAGTTTTGTCGCGGTCCTGTCATCCGGTGATGACGGCCCCGATTCCCGGGCTTCGAAGCTGCCGGGAGCCGGTCTGGTTTGAAGCTGGGGCAAAGAAGCTTCAGCGAAAGTGTCACGTCCGACGCGCCTCGGAAAGACAGCGCGCAAGCGTCACGCCGGGCGGCGCAGGCTGCCTCGGGCCTGGTCGAGCCGCACCGGCTGGTCGGGGATGGTCACGGCGAAAGTGGTGCGCCCGCCAATGCTCTCGACCAGTTCCACCGTGCCGCCATGCGCCCGGATCAATTCGTGCGCGATCGCCAGGCCAAGGCCGGTTCCGCCGCTGCGCGCCGAGCCGCGGAATGCCGCGAACAGGTTCTCGCGCGCTTTCGGCGGCAGGCCGGGGCCGGTGTCGGTGACGGCGATGCGGCTGACGCTGCCTATCCGCTCGGCCGACACGGCCAGCCGGCGCACGACGGCGCTCTCGGTGTCGGCCGCCATCGCCTGCACCGCGTTGCGGCACAGATTGGTCAGCACCCGGAACAACTGGTCGGAATCGGCATCCACTTCGAACGCCGTCTCGACGGCGTTGATGAACTCGATGCCCTGTTCGATGTCGAGCAGGCCATGCACGTCCTCGACCAGCTGGCGCAGCCTCACCCGGCGGCGCGAAGGTGGCGGCTCCTGCGTGCGGCCATAGGCCAGCACGCCTTCCGAATAGGAGACGGCCCGGTCGAGCGTGCGCAGAAGCTTCGGCGCGAAGGCCTGCACGGTCGGATCCTTGACCTGGCGCAGGCGGTCCGAAATCAGTTGCGCCGAGGACAGGATGTTGCGCATGTCGTGGTTGATCTTCGACACGGCAAGGCCAAGGTCGGCCAGGTGCTTCTGTTCGGAAAGCATCTTTTGCAGCCGTATCTGCATCTGCGACAGCTCGCGTTCGGCGACGCCGATTTCGTCGGCGCGGTCGGCGGGATGGATGATGCGCGCAGGGTCGTCGGGGGCCTCGGAAAAGGTCAGCATCGAGCGCGTCATCGTGCGGATCGGCCCGATCATGATCAGGTCGATCGCGGCATAGACCAGCATGGCCGTGAACAGCGAGATCAGCAGCGAGACGAAGGCGACGTTGCGCGAATAGATCAGCATGGCCTTGCGCAGACTGTAGTCCGGCATGATCAGCTCGAATTCCTTGTCGCTCTCGCCGACCGGCCCGAAAACGCGCAGCATGCGGTCGCCGCCGAAGAACAGCGTGTCGAGCGCGCCGGTCATGCCCTTGATCATGCCGACGTTGGCGAGGTCGATATGGGAATCGACCTGCGGCGGCATGTCGGCCACCACCAGAAGCCGCGACACGCCGCCGTCGCGCACCGCGATCGCCTTGGCGCCGATCGCCATCAGCACGTCGTTCTGGGCCGCGCGCGACAAGGAGGTCGATTCGCCCTGCACCAGCACGATCGACACGGCGGCGGCGGTGCTCAGCCGCTCCTTGAGCCAGCTCAACCGGTAGCTGGCGATCCAGGGCAGGAAGATGAGCACTTCGGCCAGCAGCACGAAAACGATCGTCAGCAGCAGCAGCTTTGTCGACAGTCCGCGCGACAGCGGCACCGTGCGGACGGCGGCTGGCGCCGTTCCGGTCCCTTCACCCGCTTGGCTGGTTTCGCTCATGCGACTCTGTCTTCACAATCACTTGATCAGCCAAGATTAGGCGATTACGGCTTTTTTGCCAATTTTATCCTTGGTCGGAACATTAAATTTGCGCCAGATGGCCTGCCGCCTTGGCGAGACGACGCCGGATTGACTTTAAAAACCCTTCTTTCTATAAGCCCGCTCACGCTCGGGCCATTCGTCCCGGCGCGGTTTCGATCGCGCCAAAACCGGCCCGGCAAAGCTCCTGTTACAAAGTGACAGAATCAAGAAGGGCCGCACCCCGCGGTATTAAAACAAATGAAGCGTACCTACCAACCGTCCAAACTCGTCCGCAAACGTCGGCACGGCTTCCGTGCCCGCATGGCCACCAAGGGTGGCCGTGGCGTCGTCGCGGCTCGCCGCAACCGCGGCCGCAAGCGGCTCAGCGCCTAAGCGAGACGAGATCGTTGCCCGCAACCGGCAAGCCAGTGGGGCAAAATCCCAAGCGGCTTCTGAAGCGCGCGGAATTCCTGGCCGTCCGCCGTGGTGAAAAGCGCCGCGGGCGGTTCTTCCTCGTCGAGGTCCTCGACCGCGACGACGGCGGGATGCCGCGTGTCGGCTACACCGTCACCAAGAAGGTCGGCAAAGCCGTTGTGCGCAACCGCATCAGGCGGCGGCTGAAAGAAGCCGTCCGCGTCCACGCGGCCGATGACATGATGCCCGGCAATGATTATGTCATCGTCGGGCGCGACGATGCGCTGCGCGCCCCCTTCGGCCAGTTGAAGGCCGAACTCTCCCGCCGACTTCGCGGAACACGATAGGCCAAAGGCTCTCGATGGAAAACAACCGGAACTTCTTCATCACCATCGCGCTGTCGGTGCTGATCCTGACTTTGTGGCAGGTTTTCTACATGAATCCGCGCGTCGAACAGCAGCGCGAGGCCGCCAAGGTCGAGCAGCAGCGCGTGCAAGAGCAGAAGAAGGCGGCCGAGGCCGTCAATCCGGGGGCTGGAACGCCGGCGCCGGCGCCGGGCAGCATTCCCAACGCGCCCGGCGGTGATGCCGTCACGGCTGCCAGCCGCGATCAGGCCTTGGCGGCTTCCAAGCGCGTCAAGATCGACACGCCGAGCCTGATGGGTTCGATCAACCTGACCGGCGCACGCCTCGACGACCTCAGGCTCAAGCACTACACCGAAACCGTCGACAAGAATTCGCCCGAGATCGAGCTTCTCAACCCGCAGGTCCTGCCCACCGGCTATTTCGCCGAGATCGGTTTCGTGGGCAACGACAAGACGGGCACGGTACCGGGTGCGGAAACTGTGTGGAGCGTGGACGGCAACCCGACACTGACCCCCTCGACGCCGGTGACGCTCACCTACACCAATGACAAGGGCCTGACCTTCAAGCGTACGGTATCCGTCGACAATGACTACATGTTCACGGTCTCGGACACGGTGCAGAACTCAGCCAGCAGCGCGGTTTCGCTGTTCAACTACGGCCGTGTCACGCGCTATGACAAGCCGGCGGTCGCCAGCACCTACGTGCTGCATGAAGGCCTGATCGGCGTTACCGGCACCGAGGGTCTGGCGGAATACAAATACTCCAAGATCGAGTCGGACAAGCAGATCACGCCGGGCAAGTCGACCGACGGCTGGCTCGGCATTACCGACAAATACTGGGCCGTCACCTTGGTACCGACCGAGAAGCAGCCTTTCCAGCCGCGCTACGCCTATTTCGAGGATGGCCGCCATCGCTATCAGTCCGACTTCCTGACCGACCCGATCAACGTCGAGGCCGGCCAGTCGGCGACCGTCGAGACGGAAATCTTCGCCGGCGCCAAGGAAGTCGCCAAGATCAATGCCTATGAGGCGGACCGCCACATTCGCCAGTTCAACCTTGTGATCGACTGGGGCTGGTTCTACTTCATCACCAAGCCGATGTTCTGGCTGATCGATACGCTCTACAAATTCTTCGGCAATTTCGGCCTGGCGATCCTCGCCACCACCGTCATCGTCAAAGCCATCTTCTTCCCGCTCGCCAACAAGTCCTATGCGTCGATGGCGAACATGAAGAAGGTGCAGCCGAAGATGCTCGAAATCCGCGAGAAATACGCGGACGACAAGATGAAGCAGCAGCAGGCGATGATGGAGCTCTACAAGACCGAGAAGATCAATCCGCTTGCCGGCTGCTGGCCGGTGGCGCTGCAGATCCCGGTCTTCTTCTCACTCTACAAGGTGCTCTACATCACCATCGAGATGCGGCACGCGCCATTCTTCGGCTGGATCCACGATCTTGCGGCGCCCGATCCGACGTCGATCTTCAACCTGTTCGGTCTGCTGCCCTTCGCGGCACCTGCATTCCTGCCGCATATGGGCGCCTGGGCGGTTGTCATGGGCATCACCATGTTCCTGCAGATGCGCATGAACCCGACGCCGCCGGACCCGACGCAGGCCGCGATCTTCACCTGGATGCCGGTGATCTTCACCTTCATGATGGGCAGTTTCCCGGCCGGCCTCGTCATCTACTGGGCCTGGAACAACACGCTGTCGATCCTGCAGCAGGGCGTGATCATGAAACGCCAGGGCGCCAAGATCGAACTGTGGGACAATCTGATGGCCCTGTTCCGCAAGAAACCGTCGCCGGCGGAATAGAGGGCTTCTTTGGCAAAGAGCCCGCCCCGGCAAACCGAACCATAAAGTTGGGCGGTTTGGACCAGAGCAGATTTGATGGCTGGGTCCTGTGTTCTACAGGGCTCAGCCTTTAGTTTCAGTGATGCAGCGCGCGACGCCGTGGCCCGGCAAGCGATGGGGACAAGGGACCGAGCCGGCATCTTCCTCGCCTCCCCCTCATTACCGCAAATCGAACCTCGCTACTGCCGGATTGTCCGTATGGAACTTATCCTGCGTTCAAGAGTTCGCGCACAAGGCTCCCTAAAAGCTCCCGCGTGGGAGGATCAGGTCGACGCGCCCGTTAAAATTCAAGGCAGTGCAGCGGATCGACCTCATCACATGCCACTTGCAGCGAGGCATTCCGATGAGCAGCAACATTCACCCAAAGACACGCAAGGTCACCGACAAGGATTTGAAGCAGAATCCCGGCATTGGCGCCTCCAGGGGCACGATCAAAGGTGGCAATCTTCTCGACGAGGACGAGGAACTGGACGGCGAAAACACTTTTTAGGGAGATGTCGAAAACGACACCACACCGCAAGGCGGTGTCAATCCCCGTCAGACCGGGCGAACCAATGAATAAGAGCCGGCACGACCGGCGTCGAGCCTGCAGAGGAAGACCGGCAGCGATGGTCCGGGGCCGGAAGCCGGGAGAGCGGATACCGCGGAAATGAGTTCGCTCGTCAATAACGTCACGTCGACCCGATCAACCGCCTGATTGGAGGCTGTCATGCTGGATTTCGAGCACGCCAGGCATCGGATGGTGGAGGCGCACATCGCGCGCCGGGGTGTGCGTGACAAGCGGGTTCTGAATGCGGTGCGCCGGGTCGCGCGGGAGCAATTCGTCGACGAAGGTTTTGAGGAATTCGCCTATGAGGACAGCCCGTTGCCGATCGGCAGCGGACAGACGATCTCGCAACCC
Source organism: Mesorhizobium sp. B2-4-17 (assembly GCF_006441275.1). Taxonomy (NCBI): domain Bacteria; kingdom Pseudomonadati; phylum Pseudomonadota; class Alphaproteobacteria; order Hyphomicrobiales; family Phyllobacteriaceae; genus Mesorhizobium; species Mesorhizobium sp. B2-4-17. The sequence goes on from NZ_VFUX01000036.1 coordinate 29,628, forward strand.
TTCATCGTGGCGAAAATGGCTGAGATGGCCGAGATCGAGGCTACCGATCGCGTGCTGGAAATCGGCACCGGCTCGGGCTACGCGGCAGCCGTACTGGCCGAACTTGCTGAACACGTTTTCACCATCGAGCGGCACCGATCGCTCGCGCAACAGGCGGAGCGGCGGCTCAATGCCGCGGGTTACCGAAACGTCGAGGTCAGGGTCGGCGACGGCACGAAAGGCTGGCAGGAAAAGGCACCCTTCGACGCTATCGTCGTCGCGGCCGCCGGCAAATCCATTCCCCTCGGCTTGCAGGAGCAGTTGGAGATCGGCGGCAGGCTGATCATTCCGGTCGGTGAAGACCCTTACTCCCAGCGGCTCGTTCGGCTGACGCGGATTGCGGCAAACAAGTTCGAGGAGGAGGACCTCGGCGGTGTCATGTTCGTGCCGCTGATCGGCGAGCATGGCGGGCAGGAAGAAAGCACGCGGTCGGCGCGCGAGGTACGCCCTCCTCCATTGCCGCAGCAAATCGCGCGGGCGGCCGAAGATCTGCCGCCGATCGACGATCCGGCCTTCGGCGCGATGTTCGACCGGTTCGGCAGCCGGCGCGTCGTCTTGCTCGGGGAAGCCAGCCACGGCACTTCGGAATTTTATCGTGCGCGCGCGGCGGTCACCCGGCGCCTCCTCCAGCGACACGGGTTCACCATCGTGGCCGTCGAGGCGGACTGGCCGGATGCCGCGCAGATCAATCGATATGTTCGCGCAGAGGAACGGCAGTCGGATGCGCAGCCGCCTTTCCAGCGCTTCCCGACCTGGATGTGGCGCAACACCGAGGTGGCCGCATTCATCGGCTGGCTGCGTGAATACAACCGGGATGTGCCCGATCATGCGCGGAAAGCAGGCTTCTACGGACTGGATCTCTACAATATGAGCGGCTCGATCGCCACGGTGCTTGCCTACCTGGAAAAGGTCGATCCCGAAGCGGCCGCGGTCGCGCGCGAGCGCTATGGCTGTCTGATGCCTTGGCAGAACGAGCCCACCACCTACGGACGCGCGGCGCTGCGGCCGGGCTACAGAACCTGCGAAGAGGCCGTCGTGCGGCAGTGCATGGATCTGTTCGAACGATCCATGGCGGAGGGCGACGGCGATCTCCTCGACGCCAAGCAGAGTGCACGTCTGGTCGCATCGGCCGAGCGGTACTACCGCGTGATGTATTATGGTGGCGCCGAGACCTGGAATCTCCGCGATCGGCACATGTTCGAAACGCTCGATCAGCTTCTCGAAGCGCAAGGACCGGATTCGAAGGCCGTGGTGTGGGCGCATAACTCGCATATCGGCGATGCGCGGCATACCGATATGGGCACTGTCCGCGACGAGCTCAACATCGGCCAGCTCTGCCGGGAACGCTTCGGTGCCCGGGCGGCGCTGATCGGCTTCGGAACAGATACCGGTACTGTCGCCTGCGCCTCGGATTGGGACGGTGAGATGGAGGTGAAGGATGTGAATCCTTCGCTACCGCACAGCTTCGAGCGGATGTGCCACGACAGCGGCAAACCTTCGTTCCTGCTGGATTTTGGGCGCCATGGCCAGCTCGGCGCCGATCTGGCGGCGCCGAGGCCGGAACGCTATATCGGCGTCATCTACCGGCCGGAGACCGAACGGCTCAGCCATTACATGGACTCGTCCGTCTCCCTCCAATTCGATGCCTTCGTCTGGTTCGATCGAACGTCCGCGGTCACGCCGCTCGCCATGTCGGCCGACAGCACCGGCAAGGTACCGGATACATTCCCCTTCGGCATCTGAGGTCCGGAACTTCATTCCAGTGCATTGGCGGGTCCTGTCGAAAAAGCCTGGTTCCGTCCGGGCTTTTTTGGGGGGCGGGCATCTGTTCCCGTGATCGGCGAAACTGAAAAGCACGCGCGCGGCGTGACTGCTTGTGCGCTTCCAAAGGCTGTCAATTCGTCGCCGCGCGATACCCCGACGCAATCAGCCGGGTCCTGGCCTCACTCCATGACGGCGCTGTGGTCGATCTTGGCCGGCGTCCCGGGCTTGCGCAGCAGGAGCACCAGCGGAATAGCGGCCAGCGACAGGATCATCATCAGCTTGAAGTCGTTCATGTAGCTGATGATCGTCGCCTGCAGCGTCACCACGCCGTCCAGCGCCGCGCGGCCGGCGGCGGTGTAGGGGCTCATCGCCTGGGCGATCGCCGGATTGCCGAACGCCTGGTTGAAGGGCGTCACATAGGTGGCGATGTTGGCATGGTTGATCTGCACGTTCTGCGTCAGCAGAGCGGTGACGACCGATATGCCGACGCTGGAGCCGATATTTCGCGACAGATTGTAGAGCCCGGTGCCTTCCGCGCGCCGCTCCGGCGCCAGCGTGGCGAAGGTGATGGTGGTCAGCGGCACGAACAGGAAGCCCAGTCCGGCGCCCTGGATGAAGCCGGTGCTGACGATCGTCCATTGCGACACGTCGGGTGTCCAGCCGGTCATGTCGTACATCGCCCAAGCGGTGACCAGCAGGCCGGTCAACAGCAGCCAGCGCGTGTCGACCTTGCCGACCAGCCGGCCGACGAGGAACATGCACGCCATGGTGCCGAGGCCGCGTGGGCCCATGACGATGCCGGCCGTTACCACCGGATATCCCATCAGCGTCTGAAGATAAGGCGTCATCAACGCCAGCGAGGCGAGATAGGTGATGCCGATGATGAAGATGAAGACCATGCCGACGGCGAAATTCCGGTCGAGGAAGAGCCTCGGGTTCACGAAGGTGTTGCGGCCGGTGAAGGTGTGGACGAGGAAGATATAGAAGGCGGACGCGCAGATCAGCGCCTCGACGATGATCTCGGATGACGAGAACCAGTTGAGCTGCTCGCCGCGATCGAGAAACATCTGCAAGGCCGCGATGGTGATGCTAAGCATGCCGAAGCCCAGCCAGTCCAGCCTGGCCTTGAAGTCCAGCTTCGTTTCCTGGACGAACATCGACACGCCCGCGAATGCCAGCGCGCCGATCGGCACGTTGATGTAGAACACCCAGCGCCAGCTGACATTTTCGGTCAGCCAGCCGCCGATGACCGGGCCCAGCACCGGCCCGACCATCACCGAAACGCCGAACAGCGCCATCGCCGAGCCGCGCTCTTCCACGCTGTAGATATCGAGCAGGATGCTCTGCGACAGCGGCACCAGGGCCGCGCCGAACAGGCCTTGCAGCAGGCGGAAGCCGACGATCTGCGGCAGCGACTGCGCGAAACCGCACAGCACCGAGGCGACCACGAAGCCGGTGATCGAGGTCAAGAGGATACGCTTGCGGCCGAAACGGTTGGCAAGGTAGCCTGAGGGCGGCGTCATGACCGCGGCCGCGACGATATAGGAAGTCAGTACCCAGTTGATCTGGTCGGCGCTCGCCGAAACGCTGCCCTGGATGTAGGGCAGCGCCACATTGGCGATGGTCGTGTCCAGCGCCTGCATGATGACGGCCAGGATCACGCAAGCTGTGATGGCGCCGCGATTGGCGACCACCGGTGTGCCTCCCGTAGCGGCCGCGCTGGTCATGACTTTTGTCCGAAGCTCTTCAGGAGGTTGGTGACGAAGTCCGGCAGGCCGCGCGCATGGCCGGTGTCGACATCGACCACGACGCTCATGCCGCCCCGCAGCGGCGGTTTGCCCCCGATATCGTCCACGGCCACGCGCATCGGGATGCGCTGCACGACCTTGACCCAGTTGCCGGTGGTGTTCTGGGCCGGCAGCAGCGAGAAGCTCGACGACGAGGCGGGGCTGATCGAGGCAACCGTGCCGTGCCACACGGCACCCGGATAGGTATCGACGCTGATCGTTGCCGTCTGTCCCGGCCTGACATAGGTCAGCTCGGTTTCCTTGGGCTCGGCCGCGATCCACAGATCGGTCGACGAAACCAGGCTGAAGGCCGGCTGCGAAGCCGGCAGATACTTGCCGACCTGAAGCGCATCGACATTGGTGACGATGCCGTCAAAGGGAGCCTTGACCACGGCATCGGCGAGGTTGCGCTGTGCATCGTCGACGCCCGACTGAGCCTGCAGGTAAAACGGGTTCTTCTCCACGGGCTGGTTGGCGTCGCCGCCGAGCTGGGCAAGCATGGCCTGAGCCTGTGACTTGGCAACGGACACTTTCTGGCGCGCCGCGACGAGGTCGTGCTGGGCGCTGTCGAAGGACGCCTTGGAGGCGGTGGAGGTCTTGAGCAGATCCTGCTGCCGCTGGAAGGCGGCCTCGTAATAAGGAATGTCAGCCTGCGCCTGCTCGATCTGCGCCAGCGACTGCTGGTAGCTCGCCTGCAAGGTCAGCACCTGGTTGCGCACGGTCCCGAGCTGGGCTTGGGCGGCGGCGAGGGCGGTTTCGAAGGAGGCAGGCCTGAGGCGGAAGAGCACGTCACCCTTCTTCACCGCCTGGTCCTCGCGCACGTCGATTTCCTGCACGGTGCCGGAGACGTCGGTTGACACGCCGAGCGACTGGGCCTGGATATAGGCATTGTCGGTCGTCATCACCTGGCCGCCGGTGACATAGTAATAGCCGCCGACCACCAGCGCGACGGGCAGCAAGGCAAAGAGCACCGGCCGCGTCAGGCCGCGCCTCGGCTTGACCGGCCCGGGAGCGACAGCCGCGACCGGGGCCTGCCGTGGCTGCGGCTCCCTGGACGGAGCCTCGAGCGCCGCCGGCTCCAGGGCGACCGGCGCTTCCAGCTCGTCATTGTCGATGACGACGTTGCCGCGCCTCTGTTCGCGCTCGCTGTCCAGCCGGATGACCTGGTCGCTGGCTCTTTCGCCGACACCTTCTTTGTCAGCAGGCTTCTTGGGTGATGTTGATTCAGCCATGTACTTTCTCCCGGTCGACGGCTGGCTGGGCGCAAGCCGCGAGCAGATTGGATTTGATCAAGCTTAGGGTTTGCAGCAGATGCTGCCGTTCATCCGACGAAAGGCCGGCGAAGGCCTCGTCTCGTGTTTTCTGGCCGTTGCCGCGCATGAGCTCGAGCAGCGGATGGGCCTGCGGCGTCAGATAAAGCAGCCAGGCCCTGCGGTCGGCTGGATTGGGCCGGCGCTCGATGAAGCCCCGGGCTTCAATCTTGTCCAGCAACCGGGCGAGTGTGATCGGCATGATCTCGATGAAGTCGGCGAGCTTGTTCTGGTGAACGCCTTCATGCAGCGAAAGATAGGCCAGTACCTGCCATTGAGCCCGCGTCAGCCCCGATGCGCGCGAACGCTGCTCGAACTGCTTTCGAAGCAGACGCGCGACATCGTGCAGCACGAAGCTGATATTGGACGAGAAGGACATGGGAGGAGATCAGAGTCTGCCGACAACTTTTAGTGAGCATGCTTATTATCATCATGCACATAATCCTGCTGGACGGCGCGCGCAAGACGGATTAGACCGCTCGGAAGAAAAATTGCATGGGCCAAGGCGCGCCACGGGCGCCAAGGCGGCGAGAATTTTCCGGCAAGGATTTCGACGATGAATTGGATCAGGATCGCAGCCGTGACGGCTCTCGTCGGGTGCCCGGGCGCGGCGGTGGCAAGGGAGGCGGTCAGCTGCGGCGGTGCCGCCATGCTGGGTGGCGCGCAGCTGAACTGCAGCCACGTCGAACCCGAGGCGCCCCAGCAATTCTGCACGTTTAGCTGGGCTCTCCACACGACATCAGGCGACCAGAAAGTGGTCGAGGGCACCTTCATGCTGCCGCCCGGCGCCGCCAACGTCACCATCTATCAGGGCAGCGGTTTCGACAGCGCGCTGTCCAATCCGATCGTCATCTGCCGCGGCAACAAATGAGCTTGTCCGCCAACGAAGACTCGCTCCCCGGCCGTTTGGTGCTATAGGGCGGATCACGTTATTTTGACCGGCATCTCCGTTTCCGGATGCGCCTGTCCGCCAATTCCCGGACGAACCGACATGAACGGACCCAACCCCGACATCAAGCACCCGATCGCGATACACGCGCGCGTCGGTTTCCTGAAGCCGCTGGTGACGACGCCGAACATCGAGATCGGCGACTACACCTATTATGACGACCCGGACGGGCCGGACAAATTCGCCGAAAAATGCGTACTGCACCACTATCCCATCATCGGCGACAAGCTCATCATCGGCAGGTTTTGTGCCATAGCCGAAGGCGCGCGCTTCATCATGAACGGCGCCAACCATGCCATGTCTGGCTTTTCGACCTATCCGTTCAACATTTTCGGCCATGGCTGGGAACAGGGTTTTGACCCGGCGACATGGTCGAAGGAGGTACGCGGCGACACGGTGGTCGGCAGCGATATCTGGATCGGCATGGAGGCGGTGATCCTGCCCGGCGTGGAAATCGGCCACGGCGCCATCATCGCCGCGAAATCGGTGGTGACGCACGATGTGCCGCCCTATGCCATCGTCGCCGGCAATGCGGCCAAGGTGGTGAAGATGCGTTTCGACGACAGGACGATCAGGCGGTTGCTGGCGCTGGCATGGTGGGACTGGCCGGTGGACAAGATCAGTCGCAATCTCGATGCCATCCGGGGCGCCGACATCTCTCTTCTGGAGACAGCAGCTTGAACACTCAAAACAGCACCACGATCGGCACCGACCTGTTCACGCGCGGGTGGATTTTCATTCGCGGCGTGCCGGCAATGAAGTTCCTGCCACCGGAAGGCCCGCCCGAGATCGCCTTTGCCGGTCGCTCCAACGTCGGCAAGTCCTCGCTCATCAACGCCCTGGTCAACCAGAAGGGGCTGGCGCGCACCTCCAACACGCCGGGGCGAACGCAGGAGCTCAACTACTTCGTGCCGGATGGATTTTCGGGCGAGGGCGCCGACCTGCCGCCGATGGCGCTGGTCGATATGCCTGGCTACGGCTATGCCACCGCGCCCAAGGAGAAGGTCGACGAATGGACGAAGCTGGTCTTCGACTACCTCAAGGGCCGCGTCACGCTGAAGCGGGTCTATGTGCTGATCGATGCCCGCCACGGCATCAAGGCCAAGGACGACGAGGTGCTGTCACTGCTCGACAAGGCGGCGGTGTCCTACCAGATCGTGCTGACCAAGACCGACAAGATCAAGGCTGCCGGCGTGCCGCGGCTGATCGAGGAGACGCTGGCCAAGATCAAGAAGCGTCCGGCGGCGTTTCCGTTCGTGCTCGCGACATCATCGGAAAAGGGCGAAGGCCTTGAGGAATTGCAGGCCGCGATCGTGCTCGCGGCCAATGGCGGCTAGAGCCGGATGATTTCAGGTCGAGTCGACCTGAAATCTGAATCCGTCTCTAAATCAAAAAGTTAGAGCATGATGTCGTCCGAAAACCGCTTCACACTTTTCGGCATCATGCTCTAGACGTCGTACGCGCATCCGTTGACCGCGCCTTGGCGATCCGTCAACATCGCAGCGCCATGTGAGGCGAACCGGATGCGTATCGTTTTTCGTTGTGATCCCGCGCTTGCCGAGACGCTGCCCCGGCCGGTTCCAGCGCGCGGCGTGCTGCCTGACTGGCTCCGCAAGATGCCTCCGAAAGCCTTTTCGGACATCCATGGGCGAGAGATTCGGACGGTAAAGCAGTGTCCGCCCTTCGTCGATGCCATGACACACGGCTTCATGATCCTGCTGCCGTGCGATGTGACAGTCGAGAACGGCGCCTTTGAATGGCGGTGGGACATCGCCGAGCCGTCAACGAAGGGCCATCCGCGTTCGCCGCTCAGCTTCCACGTCGCCGAACAGCTCGCCGGCGCACCGTTTTCGAATGGGCTGGCGGCCATAAAATTCAACAGTTTCTGGACAATCGAGCTGGAGGACGGCTGGTCCCTGTTCGCCACCCATCCGGTCAACCGCGATGATCTTCCTTTCCGCCTGGTGACGGGTGTTGTCGATGCGGATCATTTCCAGGACGCCGGCATCAATTTCCCGGCAATTTGGACCGACCAGGGTTTCTCCGGCGTGCTGGCGAAGGGCACGCCGGTTGCGCAATGCTTTCCCGTGCCGCGCGCGCCGCCCGAACTCGTCTTCGAAAGCTTCGATGCCGTGCGCAAGGCTTCTTACGAAAAAACCGTTGCCGATGTTCTTGCCGAACCCGGCGTCTACCGGAAGCAGTTTCGCGTAAAACGCGCCCGCTAGAGTCCCGATCCGAGTGCGGCCGCTCTGCAGGCGACCTGCTCTAATTCTTTGTCTTTACCCAATTCCGGACGGAAAACCGCGACGCATTCTCCTGGAATTGCCCTAGCCGCCAAGCAAACCCTTCAACGCTTCGCGATCGATCCAAAGCTTGCCATGCGGCGCTGACGTCAGGGCCATCGCGATGATGCCGAAGGTTGTGGCGCGCTGCTTGTAGGCCGTCCGATAGGCCTCGATCGCGGCGTCCATATCGGCCGTTTCCTGCAGCGCTATCCCCAGATTGACCGCCGCCTCGGCGTCGTCGGGACGTATCTCCAGCGCTTTGCGATAGGCGGCCGCTGCCCCCACATTGTCATGCAGATCTTGCCTGACAAGGGCGAGGTCGAACCATGTCGATGCGGGCGCATTTCCCTTCACGGCCCGCTCCAGCAAAGGTGCCGCATCGGCAGGCATTCCGTCCTCGAACAGCATGCGGCCCAGACGCGCTGCCGCTTCCGCCGACGAGGGATCGGCAAGTATCACCTGCCGCCACGCCTCGAGCGCCTGGGTCCGGTCGCCCGCCTCATCGAGCGTTCGCGCCTGCTCGATAAGCACGGCAGCGTTGGGCGCCAATTCCGCCGCGCGTGAGAGATGGAACAGCGCCTGGTCAAAATCCCGTGCCGCCCGCGCCAGGCGACCGGCGAGCAATTGAGCGGCTGCGTTGTCGGCCCTGATCGCCAGACTTGCATGAATATGGGTGCGGGCTCCCGATATCTCTCCCTTGGCGAAAAGAACGGCAGCCAGAAGGTGGTTGAGAACTGGGTCGTCCGCGGTCTGGCGAAGAGCCTCCTCGCAGAGCAGCCGTGCCTGCTCGTGGCGCCCGGCGTTGAAGTCCGCCACGATGCGTCGCATCTGACCCTGGAGCTTCGGATCGCCCATCCCGATCTGCCTTCACGCTCGCGAACGAGAATCATTCCCGCGGAATGACCGTTCGGCCCGGTCCCCCAGACGTTGACGCTCAGCGCCTTGAGGTCAAGCCGGCTTCCACGAAAAATCGGCCACTGGAGGGCCGTTCGGAGCGTCATGTCAGGGCGACTGTGAGTTTTTTTCTTCCTCGGCAAGCTTTTCGGTGCCGTAGGCCTTCAGGAACATGCTGACACCCGACCTGACGATGCGGTCGATCTCTTCCTGGTTCGGAGCCTTGGTCCGGTAAGCGAAGATGCACTGCCGGAAAAGGCCGGCCAGGCAAAGCTCGGTGAACTGATAGGCGGCAAGATCGACATCGTCGATCTTGAGCAGGCCACGTTCGACAGCTGCGTTGAGGAACGTCACGACCTTGTCATGGCCGCGTTTGGGGCCGCGCTCGTAAAAACGCGCGCCCATGTCGGGGATCCTGTCGGAAGCGCCGATCACCGTGCGCTGCGCCTGGATGACCTTGGCCGAGGTGATCTTCATGGACAGCACCTTGCCGAACTTCACCAGCGTCTGGCGCAGGTCGTCGGCACGGTCGAGCATGTCGTACATGTTCTTGAAGATGGTGCCGCGCTCTTCCTCGATCAGCGCCTCGAACAGCTCTTCCTTGTTGGCGAAATAGACATAGATGGTGCCTTTCGACACGCCGGCTTCACGTGTGATGTCGTTCATCGAAGCGGCCTCGAAGCCTTTGTCGATGAAGACACGGCGGGCGCCATCGATGATCTGGCTGCGCTTGACCGGATCCTGTCCAGCCGCCGGGCGGCCACGGCGCAGGCTCTCCAACAGGTCGCCGCATTTGTCGTTCTCGGCGTCAGGGTTTTCGGCGTCAGGTGTTGTCTCGGCCATGAAAGTCGCACCTCGAAAATAATTCGAACCAACCGGTTCGATTGCCCCTTGATATGGTCCTCTTTTCGCGCTATGTCAACGGCCGGATCGAACCGAACGGTTCAGTATTATTCATTTTAGAGAGATGTCATGTCCTCGAACGCGCCAACCACTGCCGAAGTCCGCCCTTTCCCCAATGCCAAGGTCGCGCCGGCGACGGAAGCACCGGAGATTCCCGTCCAGCCGGTCGTCGCACCGCCGCCGGCGGCTGACGCTCCGGCCAAGAAGAAGCGCTCGGCGCGCTCCTTCCTGCTGCCGATCATTGGCCTTGCGCTACTCGGCGGCGGCGCCTGGTACGGCTACGACTACTGGACCACGGGCCGTTTCATGATCACGACCGACGACGCCTATGTCCAGGCTGACATGGCGTTCGTTTCGCCCAAGATTTCCGGCTATGTCGATCAGGTCAAGGTGAGCGAGAACCAGGTGGTCAAGGCCGGCGACCCGCTGCTGACGATCGACGATGGCGACTATAAGATCGCAGTCGGGCAGGCCGAGGCGCAGATCGCCACATTGTCGAAGACGCTCGACCGCATCGACGCGCAGACCAAGGCCGCGCAGGCATCCCTGCAGCAGGCACAGGCACAGAAGGTCGCCGATCAGGCGGCCGCCGACAATGCCGCCCGTGCCCAGCAGCGTGCCGCGCAACTGGTCAAGACTCATGTCGGCACCCAGGCACAGCTCGATGACGCCCAGACCGCGCTCGACCAGGCCAATGCCGCTCTCGTCGGCGCCGACGCGCAGATCGCAGCCGCCCAGGCCAATATCGGCGTGCTCGAGGCGCAGCGCGCCGAGTCGGCGAGCACGCTCGCATCCTTGCAGCTCAGCCACGACAAGGCCGCGCGCGACCTGTCCTTCACCGTGCTCAAGGCGCCCTATGACGGTATTGTCGGCAACCGTTCGGTCGAGCAGGGCGATCTGGTCAGCCCTGGCCAGAAGCTCGCCGTCGTCGTGCCGATGGACAAGCTCTACATCGTCGCCAATTTCAAGGAGACGCAGCTTGCCCGGCTGGTTCCCGGCGAAAAGGTCAATATCTCGGTCGACGCCATCGACGGCAAGCCTATCCAGGGAACCGTCTCGTCGCTGGCTCCGGCGTCAGGCGCGGTGTTCTCGCTGCTGCCGCCCGAGAACGCCACCGGCAACTTCACCAAGGTGGTGCAGCGCATCCCGGTCCGCATCGACGTCCCGGCCGATGCCCTGAAGACCGGCAAGTTGCGCGCCGGGCTCAGCGTTGTCGTCGCCGTCGACAGCCGCACGGCGCCGAGCACGACCAGCAACTAAGCGCTTTCGGAGGGCGGCTCGGCGGCTGATCAAGCACCGCGCCGCCCGGCCTGCCTCAAGGAGGCTCAGGAAATGGCAACCGCAACCATCACCGCAGGATCGCTGCCGGCAAGGCCGGCCGTTCCCGACACGATCTCGACCCGGCGCGTCATCGCCTTCCTGGCGATGGTGTTCGGCATGTTCATGGCGATCCTGGACATCCAGATCGTCTCGGCCTCGCTGGCCGAGATCCAGGCGGGCCTCAGCGCCAGCTCCGACGAGATCCCGTGGGTGCAGACCGCCTACCTGATCGCCGAGGTGGTGATGATCCCGCTGTCCGGCTTTCTCAGCCGCATGCTGTCGACGCGCGTGCTGTTCACCATCGCGGCGGCGGGCTTCACCGCGGCCAGCGCTCTTGCCGCGACAGCCACCAACATCGACCAGATGATCGTCTACCGCGCCGTCCAGGGTTTCATCGGCGGCGGCATGATCCCGAGCGTCTTTGCCGCGGCCTTCACCATCTTCCCGCCCTCGCGCCGCGCCATCGTCTCGCCGATGATCGGCCTGGTGGCCACGCTGGCGCCGACCATCGGCCCGACCGTCGGCGGCTATATCAGTCACGCCTTTTCATGGCACTGGCTGTTCCTGGTCAATGTCGTGCCCGGCATCCTGGTGGCGACCGCGGCCTGGTCGCTGATCGATTTCGACAAGCCCAACCTCAAACTGTTCAGCAAGTTCGACTGGTGGGGCCTGGCCGGCATGGCGGCCTTTCTCGGCTGCATGGAATACGTGCTGGAAGAAGGTCCGAACAATGACTGGCTGCAGGACCAGGCCGTGTTCATCTGCGCCATCGTCATGACCATCGGCGCGGTGATCTTCTTCTGGCGTGTCTTCACCGCCGAGGAGCCGATCGTCGACCTCAAGGCGTTCAGCAACATCAACTTCGCCTTCGGCTCGCTGTTTTCCTTCGTTATCGGCATCGGTCTCTACGGGCTCACCTATCTCTATCCGGTGTTTCTCGGCCGCATCCGCGGCTACGATTCGATGATGATCGGCGAAGCGCTGTTCGTCAGCGGCCTGGCGATGTTCGTCACCGCGCCGATCTCCGGTTTCCTGTCGAGCAAGATGGACCTGCGGCTGATGATGATGATCGGCTTCTTCGGCTTCGCCACCGGCACATGGTGGATGACGCATCTGACCGCCGACTGGGATTTTTATGAGCTGCTCATCCCGCAGATCCTGCGCGGCTGCTCGATGATGCTGTGCATGGTGCCGATCAACAACATCGCGCTCGGCACCTTGCCGCCCGACCGGTTGAAGAACGCGTCCGGCCTGTTCAACCTCACCCGCAATCTGGGCGGTGCGGTCGGTCTTGCCCTCATCAACACCGTGTTGATCGACCGCAATGCCTTCCACTATGCAAGGCTCGCCGAGCATGTGCAGTGGGGCAGTGCGGCCGCGCAGACCAAGCTGCAGAACATGACGCTCAACTTCGAGCAGAGCACTGGCCTCAACGCCACCAGTGCCGCGATCTCAAAGCTGTCTGGCATGGTCCATCAGCAGGCGGCGCTGCTGTCCTTCATGGATGTGTTCTACCTGCTGACGGTGCTGTTCGCGACGCTTGGCCTGTTCACCATGCTGATCAAGAAGCCGGCCGCGCCCGGTGGCGGTGGTGGCGGCGGGCACTGAATCAGTATGTGGGCAGCGGTTTCGGGAAGCTCCTCCAGTCCACGCCCGAAAACCCTGACCGCGCAAAAACTCCGGGCCGCAAGCCCGGAGTTTTTTCTTTCTTCAGGGGGTATTGTCAGGCCGTGGCGGGCTTGAAGGTCAGCGCCACGCCATTGATGCAGTGGCGCAGGCCGGTCGGCGCCGGGCCATCGTCGAAGACATGGCCGAGATGGCCGCCACAGCGGCGGCAGTGCACCTCGGTGCGGGTCATGCCCAGCGACCGGTCCTCGGTCTTGCCGATGCCATTGGCGATCTCCTGCCAGAAGCTCGGCCACCCGGTGCCGGAATCGAATTTCGTCTCGGAGGGATAGACCGGCAGGTCGCAGCCGGCGCAGGCGAAGATGCCCTTGCGGTGCTCGTTGAGCAGCGGGCTGGTGCCGGGATACTCCGTGCCCTGTTTGCGCAGCACGTCGAAGGCGGCCGGCGACAGGATGGCCTTCCACTCGTCGTCAGTCTTGGTGACCTCGAACTTTTCTGCGGCCTGTGCGGCCCGTGCGGGCTGCGGGCTGCCCATGCGCAGCATTGTCGCCGCGGCTCCTATGATGCCGATGGCGGCGGCGCCGCTCAAAAGAAAGTCGCGACGGTTCATCACCAATTCCTCCTGTTGTCCTTTTGCCAGACCGCGCCGCCACGTGGAAATCAAAAGCGGGTGACGGTTCACTCTCGAACGAACTCCGCGCCGTTCGACAGGAACGGCGCGGAGCGCGTGCCGGTTGCCGATCCCGGGAGCGGGACCAGGCAATCGACGAGAGCTCTTGCTGCGACTTCGTCGGCAGCAAGTCCTTTGTTACATCTTCGGCAGCAAAACCTTGTCGATGACGTGGATGACGCCGTTGGACTGTTCGACATCGGCGATCGTCACATCGGCTGATGGTCTTGCTGGCACATGGCCGCGCCGCCAACCATCGGGTTTTGGGTATAGGCAGCGGTGGCAAGCGCGGAGACAACGATCGTACCGGCGAGCAAAAGGCTGGCGAATCTACGCGAATATCCCGTGCGCCTAAAGTTCTGGCGTCCCGGCGCTGGCTTCAATTGCCAAGTAAATCGCCACTGGCTAGCTTGGCGGGAGTGGGGAAGCGCTGATGTCGATCGAACGGATCCTTTGGGAGGAAGACGCAACCAGCCTCGCCAGCCTGGTGCGTAAGGGCGACCTGTCCGCGATCGAACTGACCAATGCGGCGATCGCGCGCGCCGAGGCCACCCGGCCCGATATCAATGCCACGGCCGGGCCGCTCTATGACGCGGCACGGGCGCGGGCAAAGACCATCGACCGCTCGCTGCCGCTGGCCGGCGTTCCCTTTGCCATCAAGGACCTCGGCATCGCCGTCAAAGGCGTGCCGTCGCATGGCGGCAGTCGCATTCCGGCCTGGGTGCCCGACTTCAATTCGACCATGACCGAGCGCTATCTCGCCGCCGGGCTGATCCCGATCGTCACCTCGACATCGCCGGAGCATGGGCTTCGGCTGATGACCGAATCAAAAGCCTTCGGCATCACGCGCAATCCCTGGAACATCGGCCACACCACCGGCGGCTCGTCGGGCGGTTCGGCGGCGCTGGTCGCCGCCGGCGTCGTTCCGGTGGCGCATGCCTCCGATGGCGGCGGCTCGATCCGCGTGCCGTCCGCCTGCACCGGGCTTGTCGGCCTCAAGACCTCGCGCGGCCGTATCCCGCTGACGCCGCTGGTGAGCGAAAGCTGGTATGGCATGGTGGTCGACCATGCCGTGACCCGCTCGGTGCGCGATTGCGCGCTGCTGCTCGACCTGACCCACGGTCCAGACTCCTTGTCGCCCTATGCGGCACTGCCGCCGAAGGGCACATTCGCCGCCGCCGCGGCGCGCGATCCCGGCAAGCTCAGGCTGGCCGTGTATCGCAAGTCGCCGCTTGGCCTGCCGATCTCGGCCGAGACGGTTGCGGCACTCGACACGGCGGTCGCGCTCGCCCGCGAAGGCGGCCACACGGTCGAGGATATCGACCTGCCCTTCATCGGCCGCGATTTCTTCGCCGACTTCTGCAGGACGGTCGCTTCCGCCGTAGCCGGCATGCTGCGGGCGGAAGCGCAGCGCGTCGGCCGCTCCGTCAGCGGCGACATCGAGCGCACCACACGGGTGCTCGGCCGGTTGGGCGAAATGGTCTCGGCCGGCGAGACCTATGCCGGCCTGCAGCGGCTGCACGCCGCCTCGCGGCAACTGATCGCGGAAACCGCGCAATACGACGCCGTGCTGATGCCCATCATAGCCCACCCGCCGCTTGTCTGCGGCGCCATGGACCCGAAGGGCGCCGATGAGCTGATCGAAAACCTTCTCGACAAGCTGCATCTCACGCCCCTGCTCAAAATCGACTCCCTGTTCGGTCAGCTCATGGACAAGAGCCTGTGGTTCACCCACTGGCCGGCAATCCAGAATGTTTCCGGCCAGCCGTCGATCGCTCTGCCGGTCCACGTGACGGAAGCCGGCCTGCCGCTCGGCATCCAGGCGATGTGGCGCCCAGGCGACGAAGAGACGCTTTTGTCTCTAGCAGCGCAGATGGAGAAGATTTCGGGCTGGTTGAAGCGTCGCGCGCCGCTGATGAAGCCATCGTGAAATCGATTTCGTCATTGTGACAGCAATGCCATTTGCGACCGGCATCAATTCCCGCTAAGACGCCGCCGTCTTTCCAGTGCATGCTGCCAAAAGGGCCCAGCGTTTTGGGACAACGACATGCACAACCAGAACCGGGAACCATGCCGATGACGGACGTCGCCGCCACCGCCGAAATGCAGGCTGCCCTCCTGTCGCGGGCGCTGCCCTACATGCAGCGCTACGAGAACAAGACGGTCGTTGTGAAATATGGCGGCCACGCCATGGGCGACAGCGAACTCGGCAAGGCCTTCGCCCGCGACATTGCTCTGTTGAAGCAGTCCGGCGTCAATCCGATCGTCGTCCATGGCGGCGGGCCGCAGATCGGCGCCATGCTGACCAAGATGGGCATCGAATCCAAATTCGAGGGCGGCCTGCGCGTCACCGACCAGAAGACGGTCGAGATCGTCGAAATGGTGCTGGCCGGCTCGATCAACAAGGAAATCGTCGCCCTGATCAACGCCGAGGGCGAGTGGGCGATCGGCCTGTGCGGCAAGGACGGCAACATGGTGTTCGCCGAAAAGGCGCGCAAGACCATGATCGACCCGGACTCCAACATCGAGCGGGTGCTCGATCTCGGTTTCGTCGGCGAGCCGGTCGAAGTCGACCGCACGCTGCTCGACCTTCTGGCGCGCTCCGAGATGATCCCGGTGCTGGCGCCGGTGGCGCCCGGCCGCGACGGTCACACCTACAACATCAATGCCGACACTTTCGCCGGCGCCATCGCCGGCGCCTGCAAGGCCTCTCGCCTGCTGTTCCTGACCGACGTGCCCGGCGTGCTCGACAAGAACAAGAAGCTGATCGACGAGCTCACCGTCGCCGAGGCCAGGGCGCTGATCAAGGACGGCACGGTCTCCGGCGGCATGATCCCCAAGGTCGAGACCTGCATCGAAGCGATCGAGCGCGGTGTCGAGGGCGTCGTCATCCTCAACGGCAAGACCGCGCATTCCGTGCTGCTCGAACTCTTCACCGAGCACGGTGCCGGCACGCTGATCGTGCCCTGAGGTGGTGCGGCGACAGCGCTGGCTCACACGCGCCTAATCCGGCAGGGCCGCGACCACCACGATTTCGACGACAAGGTCGGGATGGGCGAGTGCGGCGACTCCGATCACCTCCGACGGCGGCGGATTGTTGTAGCTGCAATGCTTGGGACAGTGCTCGGCGAAAAATTCATCCATCACGTCCAACCGAAAATTTGGCGAGCTGAGGGCACCTCCGTTGGGGAATGGTCCCGTGACGTATTGGGTGATCTTGATGAGGTGTTCGAGCGAACTGCCGAGCTCTTCCAGATCCGATTTGATGTTCGTCAGAATGGAGCGCCATTGCGCCGTTGCGTCACCAACGGCGCCGCTCTTGCCACTGGCCGGATCGTAATTTTCGGCAGTGCCCGTATTGCCGGCAAGAAAGACATACCCCTTGGCTCCCGTCACGACGGTGCCTTTTCCCCAAGGCATCAGCCGGTCACCCTTCATCTTCTTGTGCGTGACAAGGTTCATCGCTTTCTCCTGCCGGTAGCCAGCGGCCCAATTGCAGAGTTAGCGCGTTGCCCGTCGACGGCCAGTATCGGTTCGGTCTCCGGCGGCAGAACGCGGAAGAGGCACCGCTCAAGCGCTGCGCGACTGCGCAACGACAGGTGCCGCCACTTTTCGCGCTGGTCGCCGAACTGCCATTGATTCTTCCTCGCCATCCTGCGGCGCGCCCCAGAACGCGGCGAGTGTCGGACCATCCTTCGTCCGGCGGTCCGTCACCAGAAACCCCCAGACCTCCCGGAACCACACGCGCCGGCCCATCTTCGTATACCAGCGCATCGAGTGCCGCTGCTCGGGATCCCTATGGAAGAGGATGCGAGCCAGCGCCTTGGGCCGCGACTGCACCGCGACCTCGATCAGTTTGACGCTGAAGAACAGCATCCACGGCTTCAGCCGCGTCATCTGCAGCACCTGGTGCTTGTAATCCCACAGCCGCGCATCCAGCTGGATCACCTTGCGATCCCCGGCGATCCTGAAGAACGGCGTCCAGCGATGCGGCGTCACGTAGAGTGCCTGGATCTGGTCGGGGTCATAGGCGAGGAGCTGGCGGAACCCGCGCCAGAGGTCGCGGAAGCCCTCGTCCTCGAAGCCGGTCACCCAGGTTGCCATCGACAGGATGTCGTGTTTCCGCAGCAGTCTTATCGCCTCGCGGTCGGATGAGGTGCTGCCGCCCTTGCGGATCAATTGCAGCGTCTGCTCGTCGGTGTTTTCCATGCCGAGCAGCCAGCGGATGACGCCGGCCTTGCGGTAGAGGTGCAGGATGTCGGCGTCGCGCACGATGTCGTCGGCGCGGATCGAGCCGACGATCAGCACCGGCACGTTTTCGGCGATCAGCGCATCCAGAAACGCGCGCCAGGCCTTCTTCGAAACCGTCGGATTCTCGTCGGCCAGATTGATCAGTTCGACGCCGTGCTCGCGGTGCAGCCAGGCGATCTCCCCGGCGAACTTCACGGGGTCGCGATGCCGCCAGCGGGTCCAGAAGCCGCGCTGGCCGCAATAATTGCACAGATGCGGGCAGCCGCGCGAAAACTGCATGACCACGGCGCGCTTGCCGCCCCAATAGCTGTACTTAGGGTGTTCGATCAGCTCCCAGCCCACGCGGTAGGCGTCGAGCTCGGTGATGGTCATGGCCGGTTGCGTCGCGACGGGCCGGCGCAGATCATCGCGAAAGGCAATGCCGGCCACGCTCGCCGGCGACTGGTGCATTTCCAAAGCCTCGACCAGCGCCACAGCGGTGGCCTCGCCCTCGCCGCGCACGATAAAGTCGAAGACGTCTGTCGCCGCCAGGATGTCGCGCCAATGATAGGTCGGGAAGACGCCGCCATAGATGATGATGGTGGCGGGTTCGCGCAGCTTGATCATCCCGGCGATCAGCAGGGCGGTCGGGTGCGCCGAGGTCGATCCGGAATGGCCGATCAGGACGAAGTCCGGGTGGTCATCCAGCGCGTCGCGCACCGCCATATCGAGCGGCATCGGCCCGAATTCGGCATCGACGAGGCACACGTCATGGCCAGCATCGATCAGCGGACCGCCGATCGCCAGCAGACCGAGCGGCGGAAGATGGTCGTCCGGCACGCGGCTGCCGATGGCGGTGTGCGGTGGGTTGATCAGGACGATTTTCATGACGGACCTCCTCGGTGGCTGGTCCGTTCATGCTGGCCGGCGCGCCGGGCGCCGAATGGGCCGATCCCAGCAGTTTGCGTGCAGCTTTTCCGCAAAAAGCCGGAAGCGGCGTCAGCGCTTCAGATGCCCGAGCGGCACGTGGCCGGGTCCCTTGATGTTCTGCAGCACCAGTTGCGTGTGGACGTCGCGCACGCCGTCGAGCCGCATCAGCCGGTGCATCACGAAGGCGTTAAGGTCGTCGACCGACGGCACCATGACATGCAGCAGGAAGTCATGATCGCCGGTCATCGTCCAGCACGACGACACCTCGTCCATGCGCTGGACCGCGGCAATGAAGCTCTCGGGCGATCCGTCGCTGTGGCTGACCAGGCGCACCTGGATGAACACCTCGACCATCAGGCCGACCGCGCGCCGGCTGATCACCGCGGCGAAGCCCTTGATGATGCCGGCGTCCCGCAGCGCCTCGAAACGCCGCGCGCACGGCGTCGTCGACAGGCCGATCTCTTGGGCCAGCTCGGAGACGGGCTTGCGGCCGTCGCGTTGCAGGACATCGAGCATCTTGACCTCGAAATCGTCGAATTGAGGCATTTTCACTCCTTATAGGCGATCGTTGAGTGAATATTATCCAGAATACGCCGTTCGATCCATCATCAAAACCGATTTGCCTCCGGAAATGCCATTAATCTCCGGGCACGTTCGCCATTCATGATTTGTGAGGAGAAAAACCATGACGACGATGAGCGTTGCCGAATATGCCCGCGAGTGCGCGGCGCAGGGGTTGCGCGGCGACTATTCGGTCTGCCGTGCCGATTTCACCGTGGCGCAGGGTTATGACTACAGCGCCGAGGAACAGGCGGTGTGGCGCACGCTGTGCGACCGCCAGACCGAACTGACGCGCAAGCTCGCCCACCACTCCTACCTCGACGGCGTCGAGAAGCTCGGCCTGCTCGACCGCATCCCCGATTTCGAGGACGTCAGCGCCAAGCTGCGCAAGCTCACGGGCTGGGAGATCGTCGCCGTGCCGGGGCTCATTCCGGCCGCGCCCTTCTTTGATCATCTCGCCAATCGCCGCTTCCCGGTCACCAATTGGCTGCGCACCAGGCAGGAGCTCGACTACATCGTCGAGCCCGACATGTTCCATGATTTCTTTGGCCACGTGCCGGTGCTGTCGCAGCCGGTGTTCGCCGACTTCATGCAGATGTATGGCAAGAAGGCTGGCGACATCATCGCGCTCGGCGGCGACGAAATGATCACCCGGCTCTACTGGTACACGGCCGAATACGGCCTGATCCAGGAGGCTGGCCAGCCGCTGAAGGCCTTTGGCGCCGGCCTGATGTCGTCCTTTACCGAATTGCAGTTCGCTGTCGACAGCAAGGGTGCCCATCATGTGCCCTTCGATCTCGAAACGGTGATGCGCACCGGCTACGAAATCGACAAATTCCAGCGCGCCTATTTCGTGCTGCCGTCCTTCGTCGTTTTGCGCGACGCCTTCCAGACCGCGGATTTCGGGGCGATCGTCGCGCGCCGCACGGGCGAGCCCGCACTCGACCCGGCGACGGTATAGTTCCTGGGCCGAATCTGACCGGCCGAGGTGGACATTCACGGCGGCACAATTTCCGGTTGGCCAATCCTTCTCTCGGCCGCCGGTATGCCGCGGACGGCTTCTTGGAGGCTTCGGCGGCGCCGGTGTTTGGCACAGTCGGCGCGACGCCCATCTTACCCCGTCTGTCTTACAATGCGTAGATGTTGCGATTGAACTTCGTTTCCATCACCACATGGGAAGCGGTTTTAACGACGCCGTTGATTTCATTCACGGCATTGACCTCCCGGTTCAGCTTCTCGAGCGTGTCGGCGGCAAGGTGGATGATCAGGTCCCATTCGCCGGTTATGGCATAGACCGCCTGGATCGATGGCATCGCCCTGATCCTTCTGGAGACGTCAGGATAGCTCTTGTTGTTCAGCGCGGCGAAGGTGAAACAGTGGACGGAATTCTGGGCCGCCGCCTTGGTCAGTCGCACGGCATAGCCTTCGATGATGCCGCCCGCCTCGAGTTTCTGTATCCGCTCCTGCAGCGCCGTCCTGGATACGCCGAGCTGACGTGCCAACGATGCGACCGGCTCACGTGCGTTCTTTTGCATCAGCGCGAGCAACTGGCGGTCCTTCTCGGTCAATTCCACAATCAAATCCTCTCGCACGGTCGGCGCTGGAACGGTCAAATCGGTCCGCACGATCCTATCGGCTGAACCGCCCCGACGACAATCCTCGCGCCGGCGGTGCCGGGCACGGCATCCGGCACTATGCCGCCTCGAGGCACGCAATGACTGCACGATCGCCACTATCCGGCATTTCGCCGGGTAGAACCCTGCTTTTTGCGACCCGACTGTCAAACGTAACAAACGCCGGTCCATCAGAGGGAACCAGCTTCGGCTGTGGTGGGCACGATCGAAACCTGATCCGCGTTGACCTTGCGGCTGAAAGCACTGAGGTCCGACGTCCGTCACGAATCATGTCAATCACGAGGGAGGGATAACTTTGAAAAAGCTGCTCGAATTCGCCGTTCTTGCCGCCGCGACAGTCGCGATCGCGACGACAGCCATGGCCGGAGAAACCTTGGACCGCGTCACGTCCAAGAAGGCGATGGTCGTCGCCACCAACGCGGCTTGGCCGCCGCAGAGCTTCCTCAACGACAGCAACGAGCTCGCTGGTTTCGACATCGATGTCTCGCGCGAGATCGGCAAGCGGCTCGGTGTCGAGGTCTCGTTCGAAACGCCCGACTGGGCGACGCTGACCGGCGGACGCTGGCAGGGACGTTACGACCTCGGGGTCGGATCGGTCACGCCGACCAAGGCCCGTTCCAAGGTGATCGATTTTGTCGGCATCTATTATTACAGCCCCTATGTCTACGTCGTGCACAAGGACAGTAACGCCAAGTCGGTCGCCGATCTCAACGGCAAGGTGATCGGTGTCGAGACGGCCACCACCTCGGAGGACTTTATCCGCCGCAAGCTCGAAATCGATGCTCCCGGCCTGCCTCCCGTCGAATACAAGCTCGAACCTGGCGAGATCCGCACCTTCGCGGATTCCATGCTGCCCTTCGATGATCTGCGGCTTGGCGACGGTGTGCGCCTGAATGCCGTGATCGCGCCGGAACAGACGGCGCAGAATGCCATCAAGAATGGCTATCCCGTGAAGATCCTGGAGGGCGAGTATGCCTTCCGCGAACCGCTCGTCGTCATCGCCGAGAAGAACGACCCCCAGTGGACGGCAAAGGTCGCGGGCATCATCGCCGAGCTGAAGACGGACGGCACGCTCGCCGCGCTGACCACGAAGTGGTACGGCAAGGACTACAGCGCCAAGTGACGCAATCCCCGGCCGCCGTCTGGCAGCCTGGGGCTTCAATCCGCCAAATGCACCGCCACTTACCCGCAAAGTCGCCGATGGCCTATCCCGACACTTACTATGCCCGCACCGCGGCCGACCGCAAGACGAGGCCTCCCCTCCAGGGCGAGGCGCAATGTGACGTGGCCGTCGTCGGTGCGGGACTGGCCGGTCTGACGACGGCGCTGCAGCTGGCGCGCGCCGGACTGCATGTCGCCGTGGTGGAAGCCCAGTCTGTCGGTTTCGGCGCTTCCGGCCGCAATGGCGGTTTCGTCACGCCCGGCTTCGCCACCGGCGGCCAGGCCATTGCCGCGCGTGTCGGCGAGGAGGCGGCGCGCGGACTGCACCGCCTGTCGATCGAGGGCGTCGAATTCGTGCGCGACACCATCGAGGCGCTCGCAATAACCGCCGCCATGCCGCGCGCCGGCCTGCTCAGCGTTCTGCGTTACGACGACGGCGATGCGCTGAAGGCCTATGCCGAGCAGATGGCACGCGACCACGGCTACGAGCTTCAATATCTGCGCACGGAAGCCGTCCGCTCGATGCTGAAATCGGCTCGCTACCACCAGGGCCTGCGCGACCCGAACGCCTTTCACATCCACCCGCTCAACTATCTGCGCTCCCTGGCCGACGAGATCGAGCGCCTGGGAGGCACGATCCATGAGAGTTCACAGGTCGTCCAATGCGACCTGTCCGGCACGCGAAAGATGCTCCGCACGAGACAGGGCACGGTTCGGGCGTCCCATGTCGTGCTGGCAACCGGCGGCTACACCGGCCCGGTATTCGGCCAGCTGTACCGCGCCTTTCTGCCCATCGCGACCTATGTGATGGTCTCCGAGGCGGCTCCCCGTCTCATTGCTCAGGCCGTCGCCACGACGGATGCCGTCGGCGACAACAGGCGGGCCGGCGACTATTACCGTCTGGTCGAGAGCGGCAATCGCCTTTTGTGGGGCGGGCGCATCACCACGCGCGCCGCTTCCGCCGACGCGTTGGCGCGCGAACTGCGCCGGGAGATGGTCGGCACCTACCCGCAGCTCGCCGGCCTCAAGACCGAATTGGCCTGGTCCGGATTGATGTCCTATGCCCGGCATCTGCTGCCCCAGATCGGAGAACTGCAGCCGGGTGTCTGGTACTGCACCGCTTTCGGTGGTCATGGCCTCAACACCACGGCGATTGCCGGAAAACTCGTCGCCGAAGGCATTCTGGGCGTTTCGGACCGGTACCGGCAGTTCGCGCCGTTCGGACTGAGCTGGGCAGGCGGCCCCGCTGGCCTGGCCGCCGCGCAGGTCACCTACTGGAAATTGCAGGCGCAGGACTGGTGGCGGGAACGCCGCGCCAGCGCCAAAGACAAGGTGGCGGCATGATCGGCAGGCTGATGCTCTTCAACCCAGGAATCGCCCGCCGTGCGGCGGCCGCGCTTGTTCCGGCGCTGCTGGCAGCAGCCCTCTACACCATGGGCATCAAGTCGAGCTGGATCGGCTCGTTGATGCCGGTTGCATCCGACTGGTTGCAGGCCAACCCGGCCCTGTCGCGCGCGCTTTCCGCCGTGTTGATCGCGCTCCTGGTGTTGGTGAATTGCAAGCTGCTGCTGCTCCTGCCGCGACGCCAGCAGATCGCCGGCGTCTGGATCGAGCTGTTCGCGCTGCTGATGCTGTTCTTCTATTCCTTCGACCTCTCCTTCGCCTTTATCGCCAGGAAGGTCGGCTTCCTGATTACACAGGGTGTCGCCACGACGCTTTACATCTCGGCAATCTCGATCCTGATTGCGACGACTATCGCGCTTGTCGGCGCCATCGCCAAGCTGACCGGCAACGGCCTCGTGTTTGGGCTGGCGACCTTCTACACGTCGCTGTTTCGGGGCCTGCCGCTGCTGATGCAGATCTACATCATCTATCTCGGCCTGCCGCAGGTCGGCTATGTGATCGGCGCGGTGCCGGCCGGCATCCTGGCGCTGTCGTTGTGTTATGGCGCCTACATGACCGAGATCTTCCGCGCCGGCATCGAAAGCATCCCTCGCGGACAAAGCGAAGGCGCCACAGCACTCGGCCTGAGCCCGGGTCAGACCATGGCGCTGGTCATCCTGCCGCAGGCCATGCGCGTCATCATTCCGCCGACCGGCAATCAATTCATCGCCATGCTGAAGGATTCCTCGCTCGTATCCGTCGTCGGCGTCTGGGAGATCATGTATCTCGCCCGCACGATGGGCCAGACGGAGTTCCGCCATATCGAGATGCTGATCACCGCCTCGATGATCTACTGGATGCTCTCGATCGCGCTGGAATTCGGCCAGGCCTATCTGGAACGGCGTTTCGGCAGGTCCGAGCGGCAGGCATAGGCGCCCTGGCGCTTTTGCATCACCGCGCCGACCTGACAGCGCTCAACAAACAGTTGACCTGACCGGCAACCGCGCCCGTCGCGGGAGCGGAAGTCCCTGGCCACTCAGACGGAGACCACCTTGCGCAAATGGTCCTCCAGCCGGCAGACCGTCGCGGTGATCGTTGTCGTCGGGTTGGCTTGACCCGATGTGCAGAACACCGAGGAGCCGCCGACATAGAGGTTGTCCATGCCGTGCACCTTGCAGTCGGTGTCCACGACGCTCCTGGTTATGTCGGTGCCCATGCGCGTACCACCCATGTGATGGTGCCCCGCCGTCTCCTCGTCGGATAATCCTCGCCGTTGGCGATCCAATCCATGAGACGAACGCGGCCCAGATTCTTTTCGATGAGTGTCGTGCCGAACAGCTTCAGGTCTTCGACAAGCGCGCGGCGTTCCAGTGCTGCAAACAGGGTTGGAGAATCCTTAACGGGTCGGTGTGCCAGGCGGCCAACTCACGCGGCCTCGGAAATGTCCGTATCGAGGATTGTCAGGTTGCGGCCGCGGTGCTTGGCCTGGTAGAGGCGCCGGTCCGCGGCGCGCATCAGCTCCGATACGTTGACATCCTCGCCGCAGACGGTGCCGCCGATGCTGACGGTCAACGGAATGGTCCGTTCATCGACAGGCCGGAAGCGGATCAGCTCGACCTCGCGGCGGATGCGCTCGGCAACGCGCTTGGCCTCCTGCTCGGTGGCTCCGACAAGATAAGCGCCGAACTCCTCCCCGCCGATGCGGCCGAGCACGTCGCCGCTGCGCACGCCGCGCTCGATGGCGCCGGCGATCAGCAGCAGCGCGTCGTCGCCGGTCAGGTGGCCGAAATTGTCGTTGATCGTCTTGAAATGGTCGGCGTCGATAATCAGCAGCGCGCCGCGGTCGGACTTGCGTCGGGACCCATCCAGCGCGGCAAAGAAGCTTTCCCGGTTGAGCATGCCGGTCATGTCGTCGCGGCTCGCCTTTTCCTCCAGGCGGCGGTGCGCCGCGGCCAGTTGAGCATGAGCGCGGGCGAGTTCGCGGTGCGCGTTCTGCAGTCGGTCACTCTGCCAGAAGGTGCTGGCGCAGGCCACCCATGCAAGCACAAGCGGACAGAGCGTCGAGGTCAGCCAGATCGTCCGGTTGATCGGGAAACCCATGGCCGGAACGATGATCAGCGTCAGCAGGAGGGAGGCGGCGACGGAGGCAAAAGCGACGGCGGCGGATTTCAGAATGATGCTGTTCATCGCGAGCTCCCACAGGACTGTCTCTGTGCCAGCAAGCCCTGAAGGCCACCTTTCCCGGTTGCTTAAAATTTGAAAGGGTGGGCTATTTCCACCGCTGTCGGCGCGCGGAAGTTGTGGATAAAGTTCCTTCCAGAATTCCCGTTTCATGCCATAAGGAGCGCATGACCACGCTCCCTGATCCCGCCCGCTTCGCTCATGTCACCGATTGGGTGTTCGACCTCGATAACACGCTTTATCCGCACCATTCGAATCTGTTCTCGCAGATCGACGTCAAGATGACCGCCTATATCGGGGAATTGCTGGCGCTGCCGCGCGAGGAGGCGCGCAAGCTGCAGAAGGAACTCTATCTCGAATATGGCACGACGCTGAACGGGTTGATGACGCGCCACGGCATCGATCCCGACGATTTCCTCGAGAAGGTCCATGACATCGACTATTCATGGCTGGTGCCCGACCCCGTCCTGGGCACCGCCATCCGCCAGCTTCCGGGCCGTAAGTTCATCTTCACCAATGGCGACCGCAAGCACGCCGAACGCACCGCCCGCCAGCTCGGCATTCTCGATCATTTCGACGACATCTTCGATATCGTCGCGGCCGACCTCAATCCCAAACCCGCCCGCCAGACCTACGAAAAGTTCGCCGAACTGCACGCCGTCACCGGACACAATGCGGTGATGTTCGAGGACCTGGCTCGCAACCTGGCCGTGCCGAAGTCGCTGGGCATGACAACGGTGCTGGTGGTGCCGCGCAATTTCGAGCCGACCTTTTCCGAGATCTGGGAACGCGACCCGGCGCAGGAAGACGACGTCGATTTCGTCACCGACGACCTGGCCGGGTTCCTGACAGGTATTGTCGCGGGGGTAGGGCAACAAGAGTGAGGCAGTAGGCAGTAGGGGATAGGGAGTAGGCAAACACAGTGCTTCCAGTCTCTGCGTTCGAGGACAATTCTCCTACTGCCTACTGCCTACTGCCTACTGCCTCATTCCCCTAACTTGTAGAAGCGGCTGATGATGCCCCAGGCCTCGTCGGCGGTGTCGACGAAATCGATGATGTCCTGGTCGCCGGGGCTGATCGTGCCTTGCTCGGCGAGGAAGTCGAGGTTGATCGCCCGTTTCCAGAACGACTTGCCGAACAGGATCACCGGCACGCGCTCCATGCGTCCGGTCTGGATCAGGGTCAGCGTCTCGAAGAATTCGTCCATCGTGCCGAAGCCGCCCGGAAACACCGCCACCGCCTTGGCGCGCATGACGAAGTGCATCTTGCGGACGGCGAAATAGTGGAAGTTGAAACAGAGCTCCGGCGTCACATAGGCGTTCGGCGCCTGCTCGTGCGGCAAGACGATGTTGAGCCCGATCGACGGCGCGCCGACATCGTCGGCGCCACGGTTTCCCGCTTCCATCACCCCGGGACCACCGCCGGTCACCACGACATATTCGCGGTAGTACGATGTGGCCGACTGCTGCGAGCACAGGCGGGCGAATTTGCGCGCCTCCTCGTAATATTTGCTGTTTTCCTCGAGGTTCTTCTTCTGCGTCTCGTTCTTGGCCGCCCAGGCTTCGCCACCGGGCTCCGGCAGGCGCGCGCCGCCGAACAGGATCACCGTCGAGCGGATGCCGCGCTCGGCCAGGATCATTTCGGGTTTCAGCAGTTCCAGTTGCAGCCTGACCGCGCGCAGTTCGCGCCGCGTCATGAAGTCGGGGTCGTTCCAGGCCAGGCGGTAGGTTTCGGCCCGCGTCTGCGGCGTGTCCGGCACGCTTTTCGACCGCTCCAGATCCTCGTCTGAATGCGGCAGCGGCGTCCATCCCGCCTTTTCCATGGGAGTCATCGAATCCACCCGTCCATTCCTTTACTTGCGTCGTCCCGTGACGCAGCCACGATTGACCCTCATTGAGCCTTAACATAGGGTCCGCGCGACTTTTAAACAGGTTAAGGCGCAGCCCCTTAACAGCTTGGTAATGGAGCGGAATCATGTCGAAGCCTGATCTGGCGAGCCTCGAAAAGACCATCGACAAGGCCTTCGAGGAACGCGACGCCATTTCCACGGCGACACGCGGCGAGACGCGCGACGCCATCCAGTCGGCTCTCGACCTGCTCGACCGCGGCACCGCCCGCGTCGCCGAGCGGCAGGCCGACGGCAAGTGGCATGTCAACCAGTGGCTGAAGAAGGCCGTGCTACTCTCCTTCCGGCTCAACCCGATGGAGATCATCAAGGGTGGTCCGGGCCAGGCCGTCTGGTGGGACAAGGTGCCGTCCAAGTTCGACGGATGGAGCGCCGTCGATTTCGAGAAGGCGGGCTTCCGCGCCGTGCCGTCGTCGATCGTGCGCCGTTCCGCTTATGTCGCCCCGGGCGCCGTGCTGATGCCGTCCTTCGTCAATGTCGGCGCCTACGTCGACAGCGGCACCATGGTCGACACCTGGGCCTCGGTCGGCTCCTGCGCCCAGATCGGCAAGAACGTCCACCTTTCGGGCGGCGTCGGCATCGGCGGCGTGCTGGAGCCGATGCAGGCCGGCCCTACCATCATCGAGGACAATTGCTTCATCGGCGCGCGTTCGGAGGTCGTCGAGGGCTGCATCGTGCGCGAAGGCTCGGTGCTTGGCATGGGCGTGTTCATCGGCCAGTCGACCAAGATCGTCGACCGCGCCACCGGCGAGGTCTTCTACGGAGAGGTGCCGCCGAATTCCGTGGTCGTCGCCGGCTCGATGCCGGGCAAGCCCTTGCCCAATGGCGAGCCTGGCCCGAGCCTCTACTGCGCCGTCATCGTCAAGCGCGTCGATGCCAAGACCCGATCCAAGACCTCGATCAACGAGCTGCTGCGCGATTGATCTTTCCGCGAAGCGGGCGCACCTTCCGCCGGCGCGGCAATGGGTCGCGCTGGTTCAACATGGAGGGGTGACATGGACTGGAAATATCTGCTGACAAGTTTCGAGGGTCGCATCAACCGGGGCAAATTCTGGGCCGGCATCGGCATATTCTTGGTGATCGCCATCATAGCCTTCATTCTCGATGCTATCCTGGGCACGCGCTTCACGACGGCCAGTGGCGCCCAGATCGGCATCATCGGCATCCTGGTCGCGCTGGCATCGATCTATTTCGCGATTGCTCTCTATGCAAAACGCTGGCACGACCGCAACAAGTCGGGCTGGTGGACGCTGATCGGCTTCGTACCCGTCATCGGCGGCATCTGGCTGCTGGTCGAGCTCGGCATCCTCGAAGGCACCAGGGGTGTCAATCAATATGGACCGGACCCGCTTGCCTGACAGATCAGATCTCACCTGGCTCCTCTTCAAGACATCGGGCCGCGTCAGCCGCGCGGCCTATTTCCTCGGCGGATTGCTCGTCGCCATCATCCAGGCCTTCCCGCTGTACCGCTTCACACTGGTGCCGGAAGGTTCGGCCGAAAGCAACATGTGGTCGTTCATCTTCTTCATAGCCTTCGTCGCCTCACTGTGGTCGAACATCGCGTTGGCGGTAAAGCGGCTGCACGACCTCGACAAGCCGGGCATTGCCGCGCTGATCCTGTTCGTGCCGGTCGTCTCGATTGTCGCCTTCCTTGTGTTGTGCCTGTTTCCAGGGCAGCCTGGGCCTAACCGCTATGGCCTGCGCACCAACGAGCCGGCTCAACCCTGAGGCCCGATTGATGAGGGGTCGGATATCTCGCCATGCGCTACCGCACGCTTGATCCGAAACTGATCGTCGAGACAGCCGAACGCCTGGAAGGCCGGATCGCCGATCGGTTCCCGGAAGCGGGCTTGCGCGGCGTCGCGGCCGAACTGGTGTCGTTGTCGCGCGATCTGGCCAAGGCGGCAAAGGCGCTCGAGCAACCGATCTGGTGGCTGCGCGGCCTCATTGTCGCGGCCTTTATCGCCGGTGTGCTGATCTTCCTGTTCGTCGGCACCATCCTGCCGCTGGACCGCATTTCCGGAACCGATGATGCCGTGCAATCGGTGCAAGGCATCGAGGCCTCGATCAACACCGTCATCCTCGCCGTGCTCGGTTTTCTGGCCTTGATCCGCACCGAGGAGCGCATCAAGCGCAAGAAGGTCTTTCGTCAGCTGCATGGCCTGCGCTCGCTGATCCACGTCATCGACATGCACCAGCTGACCAAGGATCCGGCGACGCTTTCGGCCAGTTTCAAGCCGACCGCTCACTCCCCGACTCGCCGCCTAACCACCGCCGCCGACCTGGCGCGTTATCTCGACTATTGCTCGGAGATGCTGTCGATCACCGGCAAGGTCGCCGCCCTGTTCGCGCAGTCGGTCAACGACGACGTGGTCATCGACGGCGTCAACGACATCGAGAATCTGAGCTCGAACCTGTCGCGCAAGATCTGGCAGAAGATCACCTTGATCGACGGCCGCCAGCTGCCGCGCTGACCAGCTCCGGCGCCAGGCCCGGCGAGCCGCGCACGCCGGTTTCCGCTTCGTGCACCAAAGCGATGACCCGCTCGACCACCGGCGCCGGCGTGCCGGCCTTTTCAGCCAGACGCAGGATGGCGCCCTGCAGGTCGTCGATCTCCGTCGGACGGCCGCGTTGCAGGTCATCCCACATCGACGACCGCGCTTGCGGGTCGATCGCCAGCATCCGCCGCGCCAGCAATTTGAACAGCCAGTCCGGCAACCTCAGCACCATGGGTAAAAGCGCCGGCCGCAAGCCGGCGATCCGCGCCGGCTCGATGCCGCAGGCTCTCATCGCCCGCAGCGCCTCGTCGATCTGGCTGGCCAGAATCATCCGCCAGCGGCGATCGGCGAGCTCGCTTGCCAGCGCCAGGCCTGACAGTGCCACCAGCGCGTTGTTCAGGTTCATCAACAGCTTGCCCCACAGCACGGCCTTGATGTCGCCACGGGTTTCAACGGTAAACCCTTCGACATCGAGAAGACCGGCAAGACCGGCACCGTCCTCGATCATCACCTTGCCGTCGCTGGCGCGGTGTATGTTGAGCGGCAGTTCGCCATCGGGCGATTGCACGACATTGAACGGCACCATCCCGGCCAGCACCGTCCGCTGGCCAAGCCCGGCGCGCAGCCTGTCGGCATTGTCGACGCCGGTCTGCAGGCTGACCACGATGGCATCCGGGCGAGCATGCGCCTTGATGAGGGCTGCCATCTCCTGCGTCGCGCCGCTTTTGACCGTGACCAGGATCACGTCCGCTTGCGGCAAGGCGGCGGCGGGATCGGCAGTGATTCCAAGCGCCTCCGGCTTGACCAGGCGATCGCGGCCTTCAAGGTCGCTGATGCGCAATCCGCCCTGCCGCAAGGCCGCCTCGATGCGCGGCCGGGCGAGCAGGACAACCTGACGCCCGGCAAGCGCCAGGCAGCCTCCGGCATAGCAGCCGACGCTGCCCGCGCCGGCGACGACGATCCATTTTTCCCCACTTGCCATCCTGCCGCTCCGCACCTGCCGGTAACGATACGACGTGAATACCATAATGTTGGCGGTATCGTCGGGCATTGGGCTGGCCCCTATGTCTGGCCGTGACAGGCCCTCAGCTTTCGACTATCGCTTTTGCCATGACGCTGCCGACCGATCCCGCCACAAACCTCGCCGCCCTTATCCGTTGCGCTTCGGTGACGCC
Source organism: Mesorhizobium sp. B2-4-17 (assembly GCF_006441275.1). Classification (NCBI taxonomy): domain Bacteria; kingdom Pseudomonadati; phylum Pseudomonadota; class Alphaproteobacteria; order Hyphomicrobiales; family Phyllobacteriaceae; genus Mesorhizobium; species Mesorhizobium sp. B2-4-17. The sequence goes on from NZ_VFUX01000036.1 coordinate 60,834, forward strand.
AGCCGAAGGCGGTGCGCTGACCGCGCTGGAGACGATGCTGAAGTCGCTCGGCTTCGCGGTCGATCGGCCGGTGTTCTCCGAGGACGGCACGCCCGACATCGAGAACCTCTATGCAAGGCGGTCCGGCAACGGCCCGCATCTGATGTTCGCCGGCCATACCGACGTCGTGCCGGTCGGCGACGAAGCCGCCTGGACGCATCCGCCTTTCGGCGCCGAAATCGCCAATGGCGAGATGTTTGGCCGTGGCGCGGTCGACATGAAGGGCGGCATCGCCTGTTTCATCGCCGCCGTGGCGCGTCATGTCGAGACAAATGGCGGCCTTAAGGGCTCGGTCTCGCTGCTGATCACCGGCGACGAGGAAGGGCCCGCCATCAACGGCACGGTCAAGCTGCTCGGATGGGCCGCTTCCAGGGGCGAGACATGGGACGCCTCGATCATCGGCGAGCCGACCAATCCCGATACCCTGGGCGACATGATCAAGATCGGCCGGCGTGGCTCGCTGTCCGGCGCCATAACAGTCAACGGCCGCCAGGGCCACGCCGCCTATCCGCAGCTTGCCGACAATCCGGTGCGTGGGCTCATGAGCCTGGTCGACGCCTTGCTGCATCCTGTCTTCGACAAAGGGACCAGGGATTTCCAGCCGACCAATCTTGAAGTCACCTCCATCGATGTCGGCAACCCGGCCACCAATGTCATCCCGGCCAAAGCGACAGCGATCTTCAACATCCGTTTCAACGACACCTGGACGGCCGAGACCGTCCAGGCCGAAATCCACAACCGCCTCGATCAGGCTGCCAAGCGCAAGAAGTATCGGTCAGGCAAGAAGACGCCGGTCGACTACGATCTTGTCTGGCGCGACCGGCCGAGCCATGTCTTCCTGACCCGCGACGACAGGCTGGTCGAAACGCTGCGCGGCTCGGTCAAGGCTGTGGTCGGCAAGGAACCGGCACTGTCCACCTCGGGCGGCACATCGGATGCGCGCTTCATCAAGGATTATTGCCCAGTGGTCGAGTTCGGCCTGGTCGGCAAGACCATGCATATGGTCGACGAGCGCGTCGCCATTGCCGATCTCGAAACGCTGACCCAAATCTACCAACGCTTCATTGAAGACTGGTTCGGGCAGGGCTGAGCATGCTTTCAGCGGACGAAACCCAAGCTTCCCTGACCGGCGCCTGGCGGCTGATGCTCGGCAAGGCCGACGGCCTGCGACTGCTCGACCTGTCGGCGGACGGGTTCTGGAATTCCTTCTTCGCCATCATTGTCGCGGCACCGGCGCTGATCGTCGGCTGGGTCGGCATCGCCAATGAGATCGGTGATCCCGATGCGTTCGCGGGTCGCTTCAGCATGCTGGTGCGCCTGGCGACGGTCGATATAGGCTCCTGGGTGCTGCCGCTGGTCGCGCTCGCTCTGGTCGCGCCGCGTGCCGGCATTGGCGGCCGCTTCGTCCATTATGTCGTCGCCAGCAACTGGGCCTCGGCCATCACCGCCTGGCTGATGCTGCCCTCGGCGCTGATCAGGCTTTTCCTGTCGTCGGCAAACCAGGTATCGAGCCTCGTGTCGCTGCTGTTGTTTTCCCTGTCGATGGTGCTGACCTGGCGCATGACCAATGCGACGATCGGCAGGGGCGCGGCGGTCGGCACCGCCGTTTTCGTCGGCATGTTCACCGCCTCGCTGCTGGTGCTGTTCGGGCTGCAGATGTTGCTTGGCATCACCGTACCGGACGATGTCGGTGCTCAGAGCTTGTCGGGGTTCGTTCCAGGATAGAGCCGACTTTATCCCGGGGGTAAGCCTTCCGACTTTACCCGGGGTAAAGCCCTTCCAGATTCAGCCGGGGGTAGAGTCTTCCGGACTCTGGCTGGGGTAGTCGACCCCGATCAGGAAAAGCCCGTCGGGCGGCGCCACCTGGCCGCAGGCGGCACGGTCGCGTGCCTCGAGCGCCGCCTTGAGGTCGCCGAGGGTCCAACCGCCCTCGCCGATCCGTTTGAGCGAGCCGACCATGGAGCGCACCTGGTTGTGCAGGAAGGAACGCGCCGAGGCCCGCACCTCGATCAGGTCGCCCGTCCGGCTCACATCGAGCCGCTCCAGCGTCCTGACCGGGCTGTTCGCCTGGCACTGCGTCGAGCGGAAGGTGGTGAAGTCGTGCCGCCCGAGCAGGATCTTCGCTGCTTCGTGCATGGCGCCGGCATCAAGCTGCTTTGGCACCCACCACACCTTGCCCTTTTCCAGCGCCGAAGGCGCACGCCGGTTGAGGATGCGGTAGAGATAGTGACGGCCGGTGGCCGAGAAGCGCGCGTCGAAATCGTCCGAGACGGCCACGGCCCTCAGGATCGCGACACGTGCGCCGGCGGCCTGCAGATGGGCGTTGACGGCATCGCGCACCTTGTCGCCAGGCCACGCTTTGGCGAGGTCGGCATGCGCCACCTGGGCTGTGGCATGCACGCCGGCATCGGTGCGGCCGGCGGCGCGCAGCCGGACAGCCTCGCCGCAGAATCGTTCGATCGCCTGCTCGATCGCCTGCTGCACGGAAGGCTGATCGGCCTGGTGCTGCCAGCCGGCAAACCGGCTGCCGTCATATTCGATGTCGAGGCGAAAACGCGGCATTTGCGACCAGAGCTCTCGCCTCGAGCAATTCCAGGAAAAGTGGAAGCGGTTTTCCGTCCGGAATTGCGTTTGAACAAAAACGCAGAGCAGTTCGCCGTTTCCGTGAAACGGTGGCCTGCGCTACGCGGCGAGAGCGGTGAAGGCCGGGGCGTACACCAGTTTGCCGGCCTCCGGAGCGTCACCCCAGGCCAGTGCCTGCAGCGCCTCGCCCTGATACTCGCTCTCGAATTTCTCGGCGCGGGCGTGGCTGTAGCCGAAACGGCCGTAATAAGCCGGATCGCCCAGCACGACGGCCAGCGTCTCGCCGGCATCCTTGAGCCGAATATGCGCCTCGCGGATCAGCGCCCCGCCAATGCCGCTGCCATGGAACGAAGGTTCCACCGCCAGCGGCGCCAGCGCCACGGCCGCGAAACGCTTGCCGCCGTTCTGGACGAACAGGCGCGAAAACAGGATGTGGCCGATAACTTGGCCATCCTCTTCCGCCACCAGTTCGGCAACGGCATCGCCGCCGGTCACCAGCGCATCGACAAGCCCGGCTTCCGACTGCTGGCCGAAAGCGTGTTCCTCGACGAGGCGGATAGCCTCGCGATCCCGCGGCGTCGCCGCGCGTATCGACATCATGCTCATGAGAACTTCATTCCTTTTTCGATCTTGGCTCCGCGCAGGAATTCCGACGCGGCAGCGGGCCTTCCGCCCGCCCGTTGAACTTCGACCAGCCTGATCGCGCCTGTCCCGCAGGCGACCGTCAGACGGTCATCGAGAATTCCTCCCGACTCGCTCAAATCTTCCGAAAGCAACGGGCCTTCAGACAGCGTCGAGCGAAGCAGTTTTAGCCGCTCCGGGCGGCCGCCAATGTCAATCTCGGACCAGGCGCCGGGAAAGGGCGACAGGCCACGAAGGTGGTTGTGGACCTCGGCCGCCGGCCGAGTCCAGTCCATGCGCGTCTCGGATTTATCGATTTTTCTGGCGTAAGTCACCCCCTCCGCCGCTTGCGCGGTAAATGTAAGGGTGTTCTTTTCCAGCCGGGCCAGCGCTTCCACCATCAGGGCAGCACCGACGCACATCAACCGATCATGCAGATCGCCGGCTGTCATATCGGGGTCGATGGCACATTTTTCAACCAATCCCACCGGTCCGGTGTCCAAACCCTCTTCCATGCGCATCACCATCATGCCGGTTTCCAGGTCGCCCGCCATGATGGCACGCTGGATGGGAGCGGCCCCCCGCCAGCGCGGCAGAAGCGATGCATGGCCGTTGATGCAACCAAGCCGTGGCGCCTCCAGAACCGCCTTCGGCAGCAGCAATCCATAGGCCACGACCACCGCGACATCGGCCCGCAGGTCACGGAAAGCCGCCTGCTCGGCCTCGCCCTTGAGGGATGTCGGCGTACGCACCGCGATGCCCAGCCGCTCGGCCTGGCGCTGCACCGGCGACGGCGTCAACTCCAGCCCACGCCGTCCGGCGGCACGCGGCGGCTGGGTGTAGACGGCTGATATTTCATGCCCGGCTTCGGCGATGGCACGCAGCGTCGGCACCGAGAACTCCGGCGTGCCCATGAAGATGACGCGAAGGGGCATTCTTCTTCCGATATCCTGTTTCGGCATGCGCGCCTTGAGCCGGCTCACGCCTCCGCTTCAAACGGGTTTACGAGCTTCAGGTCAAGCCCGTCGAAGTCGCGGATGTTGCGCGTCGCAAGAGTCGCATCATTGGCGAGACAGATCGCCGCGATCATGGCATCGGAAAGACTGATGGGGCGCCCAATCCTTTCTCGTACTGCACGTAGCTTGCCGGCGAGTCGAGGGATCGAACCGGAAAATTCCACGATACGGCCCGCGAACTGCTGCGAAGTCAACTGATCGAGCACGCGAACATAACGGTCTGATCCCGTCTTGTTCAAAAACCGCTCGGCACCGAAAGACTGCTCCATGATGACTGGCCCGCACATGTAGAGTGCAAGAAGGTCCTGCTTGCGGAACCAGTTGGAGACATTCGGATCGGGCACCGGCTTGCTGGACTCGGACACGACATTGGTATCGAGGACAATCACTCGAAATCCTCGGCGGGACGACCGAAGTCGCGTTTCCTGTCTGCTTCGATTTCGTCCATTATCTCGGAGAACTCATTGCCGATTGCGTTTTCGGCAGTGAACGCCGAACGAATGGCATCCCATGCGGAAAGTCCCGGCTCAGGTTTGGCTTCCTTTTCCGCGACCATGCCTTTGCGCAAAAGATCGATAGCTTTTCCAGACAGGCTCTGGCCAGTCTTCCTCGCAGCCTGCTCGATTTCTCGTTTCAAGGGTTCAGGAATACCTCTAATTAGGATGTCACCCATCGAGAACCTCCAAGTGTGATATCAATGATATCGCCTTAAGAGGCATCTTTCAATGGGAGGCATTAAGTCTACGCTAACCAATGTCCCAGTATGATTCGAAGCACCTGTTCCTCGGGAGGCTTCACATGCTGCGCAGCCAAAAACCTTTCGGAAAACGACGTCCCCCAATCGCGGAATACAGATCGCGAGAGGAGGAATTTACGGAAGGCGAGCTGTCAAAACGAAGTGAGAAGACTTTTGCTATCTATCTGACGCCACTGTGCGCGGCAGCTATTGTCATAGCTTTGATATTCTCATCGGAATCTCGGGCGCTTGCTCTGGAAATTACTTCGAAAGCCATTGAGCTCGGGAAAGACTGGGTTTTGCGTGGTGCGCTCGAATGACCCCTATCCCACCAGCTTGCCCGGTGCCTTGTCCCTGGCGAGCTTCTTGAACTTTTTCACCACCATGTCGCGCTTCAGCTTCGAGATATGGTCGATGAACAGCACGCCGTTGAGGTGGTCGATCTCGTGCTGCAGGCAGGTCGCCATCAGCCCTTCGGCCTCGATCTCCTGCAGCTTGCCGTCGCGATCGAGATATTTCACCCGCACGGAAGCCGGGCGTTCGACCTCGGCATGATAGTCGGGGATCGACAGGCAGCCTTCCTCGTAGACGGAGCGCTGATCGGCGCTATCCAGGATCTCTGGGTTGATGAAGACATGCGGCGCCGGCGTTTCGTCTTCCTTGGCCAGATCGATCACCAGCATGCGCAGCGGTTCGCCGACCTGGATTGCCGCCAGTCCGATACCGGGCGCGTCATACATGGTCGCCAGCATGTCGTCGGCCAGCTTTTGCAATGGCGCGTCGACGCGTTCCACCGGCTTGGAGACCTGGCGCAGGATTGGATCGGGAAGGATGATGAGCGGCTTGATCGGCATGGCGCTCCACCTAAGACCTCGCAGGAATGGCGTCAACCGGTGCGCCCGAGCCTCGTTCACGTTTTGATCTGTGCTATCAGGCCGAATCGGCTATGCTGTCCACATGAATGACCTGAGCACCATCCTTTCGGAGCCCGTCGCACGGCTTGGCGCCTCGACAATCACGCTCGGCCACGCGCTGGCCTTCGGCACATTGCTGTTTTTCGGCCTGTTCGTGGCGCTCGTCGTCGCGCTGTGGCGGTCGGCCAAGGCGCGCGCGGTCGCCGCCGCAGAAGCCGCCGACCATGCCCGCGACGCCGAGGCGCGCATGGCCGGCATTCTTCAGGCACAAGCGGAAATGCAGGGCCGCATGGGCGCCATCGCCGAAGTGTTCGGCGCGCGCCAGGCGGAACTGACGCAGTCGATCGGCCAGAGGCTCGACGCCATGACCGGCCGCCTCGGCCAGACCATGACCGAGCAGACCAAATCCACCCACGAGAGTCTGGCGAAGCTGCAGGAGCGGCTGGCGGTCATCGACACCGCGCAAGGCAATATCCAGTCGCTTGCCGGTCAGGTCGTGCAGTTGCAGGCCATCCTTTCCAACAAGCAGACGCGCGGCGCCTTCGGCCAGTCGCGCATGGAGGCGATCGTCGCCGACGGCCTGCCGCATGGCGCCTATGAATTCCAGGCGACGCTGTCGAACGGCAGCCGGCCGGATTGCCTGGTGAAGATGCCGAACGGCGCGCCGTCGCTTGCCATCGATGCCAAATTTCCGCTGGAGGCGTGGAATGCCATCCGCGCCGCCGATGGCGCCGATTTGCAGAAGGTCGCCGCGCAGGCCTTCCGCCGCGATGTCGAAATCCACGTTCGCGATATTTCGGAAAAATACCTGATTCAGGGCGAGACGCAGGACACAGCCTTCATGTTCGTGCCGTCGGAATCGGTATTCGCCGAGATCCATGAAAATTTCGAGGCGGTGGTGCAAAGGGCGCATCGGGCCCGCGTCGTCATCGTGTCGCCGTCATTGCTGATGCTGTCGATACAGGTCATCCAGGCAATCCTGAAGGATGCCCGCATGCGCGAACAGGCGCATCTGATCCAGGGCGAAGTGATCCGCCTGATGGAGGATGTCGCGCGTGTCGACGAGCGCGTCCGCAAGCTGCAGGTCCATTTCGGCCAATCCGCCAAGGACATCGACGATATCCTCGTGTCGACCTCGAAAGTGACCAAGCGTGGCCAGAAGATCGAGGCGCTGGAGTTCGGTCCGCAGGCCGATGGCGATGCCGGCCCGGAGACGCCATCACGGGCACCGGCCGCGAAACTCGACCCCGGCCCGCGCGTTGCCGATTCAAAGACCGGACAGCTTAGGCTGCGGGTCGTCGAAGGCGACGACTAAAATTTCCGGTGACCGCCCAAACACCGTTGCCGGCCTGGTTGCCAAGCACCGTGAGCTTATGGCGTTGCGCGACAAGTACCGCGCCGAGATCAAAAAGCTGACGATCGATATGACCATCTGGACGCGGCTATCAGGCTGTTCGATCCTGACGTCGACACTTTCCCGCTGAAAGAGTACGTCACCAAGCGCCGGGCCGTGAAGGGCTCTGTGAAGCGGTTTGTACTCAACACCATGCGGGAAGCTACCGCGCCGATGACATCGCGCCAGACACCGAGCTGTGGGTTGCTGACCGTGGCCTAGAGCATAATCTGACCTGACGGAATCGCGAGGGATTCCCATCGGCGAGAATATCTGATTCATCATGTCTGCTGGA
>NZ_VFUX01000037.1:0-59731 GCF_006441275.1 Mesorhizobium sp. B2-4-17
ACCTCCGCATCCATAGGAATCAGACTTCAGTCGAAAAGGGAATCCCAACGATTCACCCTATTCGCCCGACGCTCTAGTCCCACGGCCATCAGATTCTGCTTCGGAAATTCGAAGTATTGATGGATGGAGCGCATCATGTCGGTTAGAATCTTGTCTGCCGGATAGCCTCGATGCATGCTGCGGCCAATCTCAGCCGTCGTGAACGGACCAAGGTCGTTGCCCTTGTCGTCGAGCTTGCGGTAGTTGGCCTCCAACCAGGCATCGAACTCGACCCGACGCAGCCTTCCCGCAACCTCGTCGATGGTCGCGTCCGTAATAGGACCCACTCCGAAGAAGGGATTCGACGGGGCCTTTGGGGGGCCTGAGCGAGTGATGTTCCTCTCGCGGTCAAGTTGTTCCTTCATCTCAGCAATAGTCGACATGCGGGAGCTATCCTCTCTGTGAGACCCTGTTTGTGCTCGCAAATGCGCGGTTCGTGCCGGGTATTACCGTGCCAACAGCGCACCACGTTTCGCGGCGGCATGGATACCCGTCTGCTGGCGGATGCGAGCTAGATCGTAAATGTCCGTTTGTGGCTGCGATGCTTGCGACAATCACACCACCAGTTTGAGACATCTGCCCGGATTCTTTCGCCCGGTCGCCTGATCTGTGATCAGCGACCGCCCATCCGCTGGGCCTCGCCTCAGCTCGACCCCGCTGACCTGTACTTGCTGGGAGGCTGGCCGAACGTCTTGTGAAAGAGTCTCGCGAAGTGCGAAGCATTTTCAAAGCCGACCTCGATCGCAATCTCGATCATCGGAGCTCTCGTCTGCATGAGAAGCTGCTTTGCTCGTTCCAGACGGACCCTCTTATAGACGTTTGCCGGAGATAGGGCCGTCTTGTCTCTGAAGAGACGCTCGAGTTGCCTTCGGGACAAGCCGATCAACCCGGCCACTTTGGCAATGGAAATCGTGTTTTCTACGTGGTTTTCCATCACAATGAGTGCCGCCTTGAGCCTAGGGTCCTGGCAGTCAATGAAAGGGGGTCGGCGGGGCTGGATGTCGATGGCCGAGCGTGCCTTTTCGATCTGCAATACTTCAAGCGCATTTCTCTCGGCGTCCCGGCTGATATGACGCCTGACGATTGACGCCGCCATATCAGCCGCGCTGCTCCCACCGGCACAAGAACCCCTGCTGCGGTCAAGGTTGAAGAGCCGATCCGCCCTGACCTCGTGATCCGGGAAACGCTGGCGGAAAGCCTGGAAGTGAAGCCAGCTTACACAGGTCCGATGGTGTTTCATGAGGCCAGCTTCAGCCAGAATGAATGTTCCCGTGCAAATACCAATCAGTGGAACCCTCTTGGCTGCGGCATTCTTGAGGTAGCCGATCGTGGGGATGTCAACCGGATATTCGCAGTTCAGAAGACCGCCGACCACGACGATGTAGTTGAATTGACTGGGGTCAACGAAGTCGGATGTCGGCGCGACCTGAACCCCGCAGCTTGATGTAACCAGATTTCTCGTGCTGGCCAGCACCTGCCAATCGGCCCGCACCCTCCCGGATCTATCCGACTCGTCGCTGGCCAGTCTAAGGGTGTCGACGAAGAGCGCGAATGCGGAAAGAGTGAACGAACGGGCCAGGATAAAGCCGATCTTCAGTCGGTCGATTCCGGGAATTTCATTCGCTGGTTTCATTTTGCGCCTGATCTTTTCTTACTTGGCCGACAGCGCCCTGGCTTCTCGAAAGAGTGCTTTCGGGCCAGCGCCCGATCGATCTACCGAGTGCGTCACCGTGATGCCGACTGCGGTCGTTCCCGGATGGTTCACAACGATTTGACAGTCGAAATGTGCGCGCCATTGCATTACGCGTCGGACAACATCGGATGGTACACCCCAGCTTTGCGTCCGCCACTGCATCATGCGTCGGTCCCAATCTATTTGAGCTGGAAACCGTGGGCCAGGGGATCACGATCATCCACGAATATGGTGTTGTGGCCGATGATCCGTGCCCAGCCGCCGACGCTCGGCCGAATCCCTTTGAAAGGTCCAACACCAATCTCTGCCTCAACACGGCCCTCGAACACTGTGCCGATCAGACTTTCCTGGCGGAAGCTATTGCCAACTTTCAGGCGTCCCTTGCCATGGAGCTGCGCCATGCGCGCCGAGGTCCCTGTGCCGCCCGGCGAACGGTCGATCGCCTTGTCGCCATAGAACACCGCGCCGCGGCCGTCGGCATCGCTGCCCGAAGGCCTGTCGCACCAGATGGCGTGATGCACGCCGCTGATCCTCTCGTCCTCGGGATGGACCGGATTGCAGACGGGTGCCAAGGCGTCGCGCAGACGCCGACTGAGGTCGATGATGTCGCTCGCCGACATGCCGTCCAACCCCTGCCAAAATTCCTGCGGCTCGATAACCGCGTAGAAATTGCCGCCGTAAGCAATGTCGACGACGAGCGGGCCGAGCCCTGGAACATCGACGCTGACATCGGCCGCATAGAGATAGCTCGCGACGTTGAACATCCGCACGGACTCTACGAACTCGCCTGGCTTCTCATATTGGATATCCACTCTTCCCGCCGGTGTCTCGATCGAGAGCCTGCCTGGAACCCGGGGCGTTACGAGGCCCTCTTCGATGGCTGCCGTTACCAGTCCGATCGTGCCGGCGCCGCACATCGGCAGGCAGCCGCTGACTTCGATGAAGATGACGGCGAAATCACAGTCCTCGCGATATGCGGGGTAGATGATGGCGCCCGACATGATGTCGTGCCCGCGCGGCTCGAACATGAGAGCCTGGCGGATCCAGTCATGCTCGCGCATGAACATCTCGCGGCGCTCGGCGATCGGGGCGTGTGGCAGCAAGGGACCGCCGCCGACGACGAGCCGAACCGGATTGCCGCATGTGTGGGCATCTATGCAGAAGAAGCTGCGGCGCATGATCTTACATTTCCTCCCTTCAGGCGGTCTTTGCCGCGCCGGGTGCGCGGCTGCGCTGCAGAGCGCCCCTCGAAAACCTGTCAAGGAAGATGGCGATTGCGACGATCGATAGACCGGCCCGCAGGCCGAGGCCCATCTCCATGCGGGTCAAACCACGGGTCACTTCCGCGCCGAGGCCACCCGCGCCGACCAGTCCGGCCAGCACCACCATCGCCAACGAGAGGAGGATGCATTGGTTGAGGCCGACAATGAGGGTCGGAGTTGCGGATGGGATTTCGATCTTGAAGAGAATGGATCGCGGCGAAGCGCCCGTGGCCTGCCCAAGTTCCAGCAGGTCTTTCGGAACCTGGTTGAAGGCGAGCGTCGTCAGGCGCAGCATCGGCGGAATGCCGTAGACGATCGTGGCGATGATCGCCGGAACGCGGCCGAGGCTGAAGATCATGACCGCCGGGATGAGATAGACCCATGGCGGCACGGTCTGCATGATGTCGAGCACCGGCCGGATCGCGGCCTCGAACTTCTTGTAGCGCGAGGCCATGATGCCGAGTGGGAAGGCGGCCGAGACTGAGATGATCACCGCCACCGTCACCAGCGCCAGCGTCTGCATCGACGCGGCCCAGAAGCCGGCTAGCAGGCAGAAGGCAAGTGCGATGGCAGTGACGATCGCAACCCGGATGCCAACGAGAAAGAAAGCAAGCGCCACGGCCACGACGATCGTCACATAGGCAGGCGGATAGAGCAGGGCGGCCTCGATTCCGCTCAAGACAGCCTCGATCGATCTGGCCACGGCATCGAAGAACGGATGGAAATTGGTGTTCAGCCAATCCACGGCGGGGGCGAGGTAAGCCCCCGGCGAAAAGCTGGGCAGAGCGAAATTCATCTTGTGACTCCCTTGGCTCGGCGGGCTGCGCTCTGCGTGAGCCTGTCGAGCACCATGGTCAGGATGACGATGGCGATCGCGGCATTGATCGAGGTGGCGATGTCGAGCGTGCGCACGGCCGAATAGATTGTCTCGCCGAGACCGCCCGAACCGACGATGCCGGCGATGACGACCATGCCGAATGCCATCATCAGGCTCTGGTTGATGCCCGCCATCACGCTTGGAATGGCGAAAGGAAGCCTGATCTTCACGAACATCTGCCATGGGGTCAGGCCGGTCGCGTGTCCCAACTCCACGAATTCGCGCGGCGTCATGCGGATGCCGAGCGCGGTGAGCCGGATGGCCGGCGGCATGGCGACGATGAAGGTAGCGACGAGCGCGGTCGCCGGCCCGTAGCCCAGCAGCGCGATCGCCGGCAGAAGGTAGATGTAGGGCGGCAGCGTCTGGATTAGGTCGAGTATCGGCTCGAGGAAGCGATCGAATGCACGCACGAATCCTGCCACGATGCCGATCGGAATGCCGAACAGCAGCGCCAGCATGGTGGCGGTGATCACCAGGGCGAGCGTGCTCATCGTTTCGGCCCAGAGACCCATTACCGCGCACAAGACGAGGGCAAGACCGGCGAGCACGCCAGCGAAGCTGTTGATCAACCGCCACGCGACCAGCGCCGCGACGATCGCGATCACATAAAACGGTGCGAGCTGCAGCAGCCAGAGGACCCCGTCATAGGTTCCTTCAAGCACTGCCCTCAGCGTTTCGAACAGCCAGTCGCCATTGTCGCTGATCCAGCCGAGAGCCGTGTCCGTCCAGCTGTCGAACGTGTCGGTTATGGTCGAGATGTCCATGATGCTCCTCCCGAGCTATGCGGCGACCAGCTCTCCGGTGGGCTTGCCGGCGACACCACGCAATAAGCCGCGGATAGTGACGATGCCGACGACAGTCCCGTCCTCGACCACAGCTACCGCATCGCGATCGGACTGCGTGGTCAGATCGATGAGCTCACCGATGTCGGCTTCGGGTGAAGTCCGGGGAAGCGCGTTCACGTCGCATTGCGGCTGCGCGCTTTTGAACTCGCTCACAGGCACCATCACCGAGTGCGCCTTGACCAGATGAATCCTGGAAATGCCCGCGACGAAATCGGAGACGTAGTCGTCCGCGGGTTTGGTCACGATGTCCTCGGCCGTCCCGATCTGGACGATGACGCCGTCCTTCATGATGGCGATGCGGTCGCCGATGCGAATGGCTTCCTCGAGATCGTGCGTGATGAATACCGCGGACTTGCCCAGCGACTTGGTCAACTCGCGGAACTCGTCCTGCAATTGGCGGCGGATGAGCGGGTCGAGCGCGCTGAACGGCTCGTCCATGAGGATGATTTCCGGGTCGGCCGCCAGCGCCCGGGCGAGGCCTACGCGCTGCTGCATGCCGCCGGACAGTTCCGAGGGATAGCGCGAGGTCCAATCGGCAAGCCCAACCTTTTCCAGCGCCGCGCGGGCGATTTTGTTTCGCTCTTCCTTGGCAATGCCTCGCACCTCTAGGCCGAAGCCGGCGTTCTCAAGGACCGTGCGGTTAGGCAGAAGCGCGACGCTCTGGAACACCATGCCGATGTTCCGGGCACGCATGTCGCGCAGCTCGGCGGCATTGAGCTTGGCGATCTCCTTTCCCTTGACGGTGATATTGCCGAGGCTCGGCTCGATCAGGCGATTAAGCAGTCGGATCAGCGTCGACTTGCCGCTTCCCGAGAGGCCCATGACGCAGAAGATCTCGCCGCGGCCGACCTGGAACGTGGCATCGGCGACGCCGACCACGCAGTTGAATTCCTGCAGCACCTGCTTCTTGGAAAGCCCGCGCTCCAAGATGGCTTTGACGGCGGCTGGCGCGCGGCTCCCGAAAACTTTCCACACGGATTTGCAGTCGACGAGAACTTCGTTGGGGGCATTCAAGGCAGTGTTCATTGCATTCCCCATCGGCCACCAATGGCCATCGTGTTTGAAGGCGGGCAGCCGGTTCGGCGGCCCGCCATGCCAGCGTTACTCGCTCTTGATGTTTTCCCAGCGCTTCAGGAGATCGGCATGAGCTTCAGTCCAGGCCTTGACGGCTTCATCCATCTTCTTGCCGTCGCTGACCGCTCCGTTGATCGCGGTGATATCGGCGAGCGGCACATAGACTGAGGCGATGACCTCGCGAGCATGCGGATGGTCAGCCGAGAAACCCTTCCTGGCGATCCAGTAATAGCTCTGCGGCGGCGGGAAGACACCCTTGGGGTCCTTCAGGAACTTCACCGGAAATTTTTGCATCATCCAGGACGGCTCCCAGATCGTGACGGCGATCCATTCCTTGCGATCGATGGCCGATTTCAGGGCGGCCGTCATGGCGGCCGTGCTGCCTTCGACCAGCTGCAGCTTCAGGCCGTAGTCCTTCACCGCCTTGGCAGCGTCGCGCATCAGGCCCGAGCCAGGTTCGATGCCCACGATCTTGCCGCCGAACTTGTCGGCGTTGTCGTTCAGCTGATCCGTCGAATCGATTGTCACGTAGTTCGGCACCGCAATGGCCTGGTACAGGCCGTGCGAAACCGGGGAGACCTTCTCGAGACGCTTCTTGTTCTTGTCCCAATAATCCTGGGCGACATAGTCGGTCTGCGAGGCGAGCAGTTGAATGTCGCCCTTGGTCAGCGCGGCGTAGGCGATGCCCCATTCGGAGGAGTCGACCACCTTGACAGTGTAGCCTGCGTCTTCCAGCACCTTCTTGGTGATGCCAGTGATGGGAGTGAGATCCTCCCACGACATCGTCCCCATAGTGATGGTCTTTTCCTCGGCCTGGGCCGAAAACATGGTCATCCCGACCATCGCGGCAGCGCAGAGCGCTTTCCACAACGTCTTCATGTTCCTCACTCCTTAGTTTTCGTTTCCATTCCCATTTTGAAGACTTTGCGCCTGCTCAGCCTTCACATTGCGCGGCCAGGGCTCATCCCTCGCGGCCAGCACGCAATTCCTGCAGTCGGATCACCGTGTTCACGCCCAGCCACGTAAGCGGCTCGGGGGGAAGCCGTGCGGGCTGAGGCTGATCCGAATATCTGTCGAGCATGCCCGAGCGGGTGCCGGTCGCGAGGTCCGCGGCCATGACGCCAGCGAGCGTGCTTTTGACGGTGCCAAGGCCGTTCTCGCAGCACGCCGAATAGAGGCCTTCTTCGATCTCGCCGAAGGCGGGCACGTGATTGCGGCTGAGGCAAAGCCTCCCGGCCCAGACATATTCGAACGGCACGTCCTTGAGGTCCGGGAACCTGGCATTGAGCGATGCCCGTTGCTCGGACGCGATCCCGTCCAGGCGTTTTTCGCTGACCCGGACGGGCCAGTCATAGGTGAACCGGGTGCGGATCACGATCCGCGAGAGGCCGTCGCTGCTTATCTTCCTGACGGTGGCGCCCATCGGGTCGGCGGGAAGCAACGCCCACCGGTCCTTTCCCGTCGACTTCGCGGTGAAAGGGGCAGTCATCGACGCATAGGTGAAGATGTGCATCAGGCGGCCGCGGAAGTAACCGAAATCATCGATATGGCCGTTGACGCCGAGGATCACTTTCGGCGCGGTGACGCTTCCGGTGCGCGACACCGCCTTCCAGGCCCCCGCAGCCCGGGTGAGCTTGAGCACCGGCGAATGCTCGAACATGTCGACTTTCGAGGCCAGTCCGGCGGCGAGCCCGCGGATGTAGTCGGCGGGCTGGATCATCACGGCGCCGGGCGTATAGAGGCCGCCGAGGTAGTAGGACGATCCGGTGATCTGCCGCATCTCATCCGAACTCAGCAAGCGATGCTCTTCGCCGATCGCCTTGAGCGAGCGGCCGTAATTGGCATTGAGCGTCATGCCGCGCTCGGTCGCCGCCGCATTGATCTTGCCCGACGGATCGAAGGTGCGCGCGGACATGCCGTATTCCGCCGCCGCCTCGGCGGCGAAGGCGATCGCGAAACGGTTCTCGGCGATCTCCGCCTTTGTTTCGGCCTCGCCGGCGACGGAATATTCGCCCGACGACAAATTGTGCGGGGTGTCGATCATATAGCCGGAATTCCGGCCGGCGGGGCCTTTGGCGATCTCTCCGGCTTCCATGAGCACGATCCTGTCGCCGGGCCGCAGTTGAGCCAGCCGCCGCGCGGCGGAAAGGCCGGCGAAGCCGCCACCGATGATCAGCCAGTCCGCCTTGATATCGCCGTCAAGCGTGCGGACAGGGAAGCAGCGCCTGCTGATCGCCTCCCAGCCCGAGGTTCCGGATTCAGCCGGAAGCCGCTTGACGACGAGATCGCTCACCGGATGGTCTCGTCGACGGAACGGTCGGAGAGATCGATCCAGACCGTCTTCAGCTCACAGTAATTGTCATGCGCGAAGACCGACTTGTCGCGCCCGCCGAAGCCGGATTCCTTGTAGCCGCCGAACGGCGTGGTTGCGTCGCCTTCACCGAAGCAGTTGACCGTGACCACGCCGGCCCGAATTTCGCGCGAAAGCTTGATCGCCTTGCGCAAGCTTGCTGTGTAGACGGATGCGGTGAGCCCGTAATTCGTATCGTTGGCAAGCGCGATCGCCTCAGCCAGCGAATTGAAGGTCGTGACCGACAGGATCGGCCCGAATATTTCCTCCTGGAAGAGGCGGCTCGCAGGCGTCACCCCGTCGACAACGGTCGGCTCTATGTACGCGCCCTTGTGCGTGGCACCGCCATGGGCGATCGAGAGCTTCTCGGCCTTCACGTCGGCGAGGAAAGACTTCACCTTCTCGAAATGGTTCTTGCTGACCAGCGCACCGATGCGATTTTCCGGGTCGAGCGGATCGCCCATCTTCCATTCCCGCATGTAAGCGCCGATGCGCTGCAGCAGCTCGTCCTTGACCTTGGCGTGGACGATGAGCCGCGACGTCGCCGAGCAGTTCTCGCCCATGTTCCAGAACGCGCCGTTGACCACCTGCTCGGCGACGAGGTCGAGGTCCTCGGCATCCTCGAGAACCACTGCAGGGTTTTTGCCGCCGCATTCCAGCACGACGCGCTTGAGGTTGGAGTCGGCGGCGTAGCGCAGGAAACGGCGGCCTGTCGGCGTCGATCCGGTGAACGCCACCATGTCGACGCCCATATGCATACCGATCGGTTCGCCCACGTCCTTGCCGCCGCCGGGGACAACATTGAAGACGCCAGGCGGGACGCCGGCCTCATGGGCGAGCTCGGCGACACGCAGCGTGGTCAGCGTTGTCTCCTGCGCCGGCTTGACGATCACCGAGCAGCCGGCGGCCAGCGCCGGGCCGATCTTCCAGGCCAGCATCAAGAGCGGAAAATTCCAGGGCAGGACACAGCCGACGACGCCGACCGGCTCGCGCACCACCATGGTCAGCGCCTTAGAGCCGACGGGCGCGGTGTTGTCATAGAGCTTGTCGATCAGCTCGGCGTGCCAGCGGATGGTATGAATGGTGTCGGGAACATCGACCGTCTGGCATTCGCGGATCGGCTTGCCGCTGTCGAGGCTTTCCATGACCGCCAGCTCGTGGCGGTTGCGTTCGAGCAGCTTGGCGAACTTCAGCAGCGCGGCCTTGCGCTCGCCTGGCGCGAGGTGCTGCCAGCGCCCATCGTCGAAAGCCTCCCTGGCTTTTGCCACGGCAAAGTCGACGTCACTGGCATCGCACGCGGCGATCTCGGCGAGAACCTCGCCCGTTGCCGGATTGGTCGTCTTGAAGGTCTTGCCGGAATTCGCCGGACGAAACGCCCCGTCGATGAAGGCGTTGGTCGGGAATTGCAGCTCCGCGGCGAGTGCCTTGTATTCGGCGGCGGTCAAAGGCTCATGCATGGTTGGCTCCCGACGTGATCTGGGCGACCGTGCGCTTCAGCGTGGCGACGACAGTCTGCAGGGATCGCTTTTCTTCAGAATTCAAAGGCCGCAGCGGCGCGCGCACGCCGCCTGTCTTCAGGCCGATCAGCTCGCATCCGTGCTTGATCGACTGGACGAACTTTCCGCATTCGAGGAAGTCCATCAGCGGCAGCATCGCGCTCATGATGGCGCGGCCCTTGTCGAAGTTCTTTTCGAGCACGCAGGCCTCGTAGAGCGCGACATGCTCGCGCGGCAGGAAGTTCGAGCCGGCGCAGACCCAGCTCCTGGCGCCCCAGGCGAAGAATTCCAGCGCCTGATCGTCCCAGCCGCAGGAAAGCGCGATGTGCGGAAACTTGCGGGCTAGCCGGTGGAGGTTGCCCATGTCGCCGGAGCTTTCCTTGATGGCGACGACGTTCCGGGACTTCCCAACGCGGGAGAAATACTCCTCGCCCATCATCACGCCCATACGAGCAGGATAGTTGTAGAGCATGATCGGAAGGTTGGCCGCGCGGTCGACGGTGAGCGCATGCACCGCATTCTCGCGCTCCGTCGGCAGGGCGTATGGCGGTGAGGATACAAGGATCGCGTCGGCGCCGATCTCCTTCGCCGACTTGGCGTATTCGACCGAGTCCTCGGTCCTGATGGCGCCCGTGCCGATGATCAGCGGAAGGCGGGTGCCGATCACTTGCTTGGCGTAAGCGCCGAGATCGAAGCGCTCCTGCGCGGTTTGGGCATAATATTCACCGGTCGATCCGCCGACGATGATGCCGTGCACCTTGGCTTCGATGAGTGACTCCAGAACGTCCGCGAAACCGGCGTGATCGATTTGACCGTCCGGGCCGAGCGGAGTGACCGCCGGCGTGTAGATGCCCTCGAATTTCAAGACAATGTCTCCGTCGATGGAGTGGCCGTTTCGACCAAAGCGTCATTCAGCCAAGGGGGAACTGTCCGCGAACTCTCCGGTGAGAATCCCCAGCGCCCGAAACCGGTCGATCGCATTTGATGCCGCGCAGGATTGCACAGCGGAGAGCCGGAGTCAACGGATTGTATTATTTGAGTACACAAATTTTATACGGATAAAACACACGCGACAGAAGGTGTGAACCGGAGCGCCGTCCGGAGAAATGCGACAGCGGTCCTGCCGCTGGCAAAGCCGACCAGCCCGCGAGGAGAGAATCGCTCGCGACCGAGCCGGCGTGTCAGATCAGAACTGAAGCGCGAGGTGCGCCTTTAGGGACCGGCAGACGTGCCTTGTGGATGCTGAGGCAACCTTCGCGAGCAAGGCCTGCCATACCCCGACCGACAGGCCAGACGAGCTATGAAGCGGCAAAGGGCCGATCTGAAAATCGCGGCGATGCCGTCAGTTATCGCCGACCAAGGCATCTGCCTTCATGCCCTGTGGCGCGATGAACATCTCCATGTTCTCGCGTGACAATTCCCAGTGCTCGAACACCAAGTCGACGACGGCATCCTCGTCATGACCGCTGATGGCCGAGATGAAACAATCGTGGTGTTCGACTGCAATTCTGAGGCGCTTGCGCATGTCATCATTGCGCGGGCGGAAGAAGGTATGGCCGATACGGGCATGATCGATCAGCAGGCGGCCGAGGCTGGGCTGCAGATAGACGTTGCCGGACATCTCGCCGATGATCTCATGAAACCTGTTGTTCTCGACCACCATGGAAAGTGGGTCGCCTGACTTGCTCGCCTCGCGGAAACGCTCCTGCGTGTCCTTCAAGTCCGACATTTGTGAAGGCTTGAAATTCTGCACCGCCAGCCGGCCGATAGCGGCGTAGACCATAGGGGCTACCAAGAAGAATTGTCGAAGGGTCGAATGGTTCATAGGGACGACCCGGGCGCCCCGGTTCGCGCGGATTTCGATGTAGCCTTCGCCTTCCAGCCGCCGAAAGATTTCTCTCACCGGGGTGCGCGACAAGCCATAGCGCTCGCTCAGCGCCACCTCATCCAGGTCCTCGTCCGGATCGAGTTCCATCGTCAGGATGCGGCGCTTCAGATCGTCGTAGAGACTGCCCTTGCTTCCCTTCATCGCGCACCTTCGGAATCATCTCTGCCAGTCGATCATGCTCGCACAGAGTCGCATGGGCTCCTGCGTGAGTCAACGGATTGTATTTTCCTCGTACACAATATGGCCGGAGAGCGAGGTCTGTTCCGATGCGCCGACGTTTGCATCCGCATCATCTTATTTCCCTATCCGCCTGAATTGCTGGGGTGTCATCGAAAAGTGCTTCTTGAAACAGCTGCAGAAATGCGCCGTATCGCTGAAGCCAGTCTCATATGCAATTTCGGTAACGCTGCGCCGTCGGCTCGCCAGCAGCTCACGCGCGGCGAGGAGACGTATCCGCCGCCAGAATATGGCTGGTGCGGTTTGCAGATCTGCCAGGAAAGCCCGGTTCAGGCGTGTCTTAGAGGTGTTCAGAGAACGCGCGAGCTCGTCGATCGAGCACGGCGCGTCGATACGCGTCTCCATCACCTTCACGGCCTCCACAGTCAGCCGCGACGCCGCCCCGAGCGCCTCCTCGTAAGGTTTCGTTCTGAGAGCGATGCGAGGCTCCTCGGGTTTGAAGAGGAGATAGTTGAGGGCCTTTTGAGCTCTGCCGACATTGCTGTAGTGCGCAATGAGGAAGGCCGCGACCTCAATGGCCACGATGCTCCCCGGACAGGTGAGGATGTTGCCATCAATAACATAGTTCTGGTTGGTGACGGGGCTGACATTCTGGAACCTGGCCACGAATTCGCCCAGGGTATCGAAGTGCAAAGCGCATTCCCGATGGTTGAGAAGGCCCGCCTGTGCCAGAACGAAGCTGCCTGTGCACAAACCGATGATGGGGATGCCACGTTGGTCCGCAGCCTGCAGATAGTCATACGTCCTTTGCGGGATTCCCCCCATGTCTCGCGCGAGGCCGCCGCATACGGCAACGCAGTCATATCTGCCTGGATCGTCCAGATTTCCGCTCGGAACCATCTGCAGACCGCAGCTCGCACGCACCGGATGCTGCCCTGCTGAAATGAAGTCCCAAGAAAAATAAACCTGGCGGCTCTGATCCTCCCGGTCGGCAGCCAGTCGAATGGCATCCACGAAGCTCGCCATCGGGGTCAGCGTGAAGCTCGGGCATAGGATGATGCCGATCTTCAGGTAGGGAAGTCCTACGCGATCAGGTGCCTTCAGCGCGGTCGTCAAAGCTAGCCCCTCCTTGCGGATCCGTCCAATTCTTATGAAAAACATATCGAAATCACAATTCGTGAATTTCGCGAACCGCTAATGTTCGGTCATCCCAATCAGGTGAGCGCTCACGGCGCGGAAACCAAAGATGACGCTGAAGTCGGCATTCCCGAAAATTCTCGAGCCGCTCCAGCTGCGCCACAAGACGCTGCGCAACCGGATCAATTTTGGTGCCCATACCGCCAACATGGCCGACGACGGTCTGCCTGGAGCGCGGCACCTGGGCTACTATCTGGAGCGGGCCAGGGGAGGCGCGGCCATGATCGTGGTCGAGCCGATGCCGGTCCACCGCACGGCTCGGTTGACTCGGGGCAATTTTCGCCACGACGACGATGCGGTGGTCCCCGGCTTCAGGGCGATCACCGATGCATGCAAGGCCGAAGGCGCGGTTATGGTCCACCAGCTTTACCATGTCGGCCAGCATGGGGATTACGACAATTCCTACTCGGCGAACTGGTCACCATCGGGCCTGCCGTCCTACCACGATGGAGACGGCAGCCATCGGATGCGGGAAGCCGAGATCGAGGAGATAATCGAGAGCTTCGTTCGCGCCGCTGTCCGAGCCAGGGAGTGCGGCTTCGACGGCGTGGAATTGTTCGGCCCCTATAATTCGCTCATCGAACAATTCTGGTTGCCATGGTCGAACCGGCGCGAAGACCGCTGGGGCGGCTCCTTCGAAAACAGGATGCGTTTCTCGACCGAGATTACCTCGCGCATACGTGCGGCGGTTGGTGACGAGTTCATCATCGGTCTCGCCTCGAGCATCGATGCCTCGGTCGATGTCGGGATGAATACGGAACTGCTCCAGGAGATCGCCGCCTACCATGATACGCGCGCCCTGATCGATTACATCAGTTGCGGCACGGGCAGCTACTTCGACCACTCCTCCGTCATGCCGACCTTCTTGTTTGCCGACAAACTGGGCGCCCCCAACGCCCAGGCGTTGAAAGAGGTCTGCAAACACACTCGCGTCCAGGCGGAAAGTCACATCCGCACGCCGGAAAACGCCAACGAGGTTATCTCGTCGCGTCAGGCCGACATGATCAGCATTGTGCGCGGCCAGATCGCGGATCCGCACTGGGTGAACAAAGTGGCGAGTGGCCGCGACACTGACATTCGCGGCTGCATCTCATGCAACCAGATGTGCTGGGGCAGACGCTCGAGGGACTACTGGATCTCGTGCCTCGTCAATCCTTCAGCTGGCCGCGAATTCGAATGGGGTGGCGACAGCTTCGCAAGGGTCGAGACACCTAAGCGCGTGCTGGTGGTGGGAGGCGGCCCGGCCGGTCTCGAAGCGGCTCGCGTCGCCGCCGAGCGCGGTCATAGCGTGACGCTCGCCGAGGCAGGCCCGCAACTCGGCGGGCAGTTCAGGCTCGCTGGCCTGCAAGCGCGCCGGTCTCAAATCCTGGAACTGATTGACTGGTACGAACGACAGTTGACCAGGCTGGGCGTAAGCCTGCTCTTCAATACCCCGCTTGATGCCCACGAGATTACCGGCCGCGACTTCGAGGAAATCGTCATCGCAACGGGCTCGCAGCCTTCGGGCACGGGGTTCCAGCGTGGCCTGCCTGGGCAAGACCGCCTTCCGGGTGTTGACTTGCCCAATGTCTGGTCAGTCGAGGACGTGATGACGAGGACAGCACGCTTGGGCGATCATGTGCTGCTCATCGACGACACAGGTGACTGGCGAGGTCTCGGCACCGCTCTCGAAATCGTGGCGCGTGGCCATCGCGTCACCGTCGTCACGTCCTGGCCTGTGCTCGGACGTTACCTGCAGCGGACGGAAAGCGACGGCGTCGCTCGCGCACGCCTGAAAAATGCAGGTGGCCGCTGGATAACTGACGCTGTGGTCAAGCAATGGCACGGGGACGGAGCGACTGTCAGGAGCCATCTCGATGGGACCGAAACGGTCATAAAGGCCGATACCCTGGTCCTTGCAACCACCAACGTCTCAGATACGTGGGTGCTGGATGAACTTGAAGAGCAGGTACCCGCGCTGAGACCGAAGGTCATCGGCGACGCATTGGCGCCGCGGCTCGCCGTGGCGGCAATCTACGAGGGGAGGGTGCTCGGCCAATCCATCTAGACTGCCAGACACTGACCATCTTCAACTGGCCATTCGCGGAAGTTGAGGAGACGCAACCGTCCCGAATCGGAGGCCCGCTCGCCGATGCCCAGGGATCCCACGGTTGGTTGGGCAAATGCGTGAGAGACAAGAAATCAACAACAGGGAGCACTCGAAATGAAGTTTTTCAAAAGCGGAGGAACCCGCGTGCCAAAGGCGATCACGCGCATGGCGAAGGACGTTCGTGATGGCCACATGGACCGGCGCGAATTCCTTGCGATAGCTAGTGCGTTCGGCGCATCGACCGCGGTCGCTTACGGCATGGTCGGCCTGGCCGCGCCGGTGCCCGCGTTCGCCGCAGAAGGCAAGAAGGGCGGAACGCTCCGCGTTGCCATGGTGGTAAAGCAGCAGAAGGACCCGCGTACCTATGATTGGGTCGAGATGGCCAATATCAGTCGCACCTGGCTGGAGCCGCTGGTCCGCTACACCCGCGAATTCACTTTCGAACCGGTGCTTCTGGAGAGTTGGGAAGTCAACAGCGACGCCACCGAATACCTGCTTCATGTCCGCAAGGGGGTGACCTGGAACAACGGCGACCCATTCAATGCCGACGATGTCGTCCACAATTTCAGCCGCTGGTGCGACAAGAAGGCTGAGGGCAATTCGATGGCGGCACGTGTCAACAGCCTGGTTGACCCGAATACGGGCAAGGTGCGCGAGGGCGCCGTTATCAAGGTCGATGACTATACGGTCAAGCTCTCGCCGAGCGACCCGGATATCGCGCTCATTGCCGGTCTCACCGACTACCCGGCCTTGGTCGTGCACAGGAATTTCGACGCAGATGGCGCCAATCCGATCACGAAGCCGATTGGAACCGGTGCATTCGAGCTCGTCTCCTACGACGTGGGCCAGAAGGCAGTGCTGAAGCGGCGCGAGAGCGGAAAATGGTGGGGCGGAGAAGCACTGCTGGACGGGGTCGAGTTCATCGACTACGGGACCGATCCAAATGCAATGGTGAGTGCGTTCGAGTCCGGTGAGGTTGACCTCAATAATGAAACCGGAGCGGACTATGTCGAGATTTTAGACAAGCTTGGACTTCACCAGACGGAGATCCAGACCGCGACCACCCTGGTTGCCCGCACCAACGTCACGCAGAAGCCGTATGACGATAAGCGCGTGCGCAACGCGCTCCAGATGGCCGTTGACAACAACGTTGTGCTTCAACTCGGCTATGCCGGGCGCGGCACGGTGGGCGAGAACCATTTTGTCAGCCCGATTCACCCCGAATACTACCCTCTGCCTAAGAAAGCGCGCGACGGGCTGGCGCGAAAAAACTCATAGCGGAGGCGGGTCAGGCGGATTTCGAGCACGAATTGATCACCGTCGACGATGATTGGAACAAGAGCACTGGGGATGCGATCGCCGCCCAGCTTCGCGACGCGGGCATTAAGGTCAAGCGCAGGGTAATGCCCGGGTCGACCTTCTGGAACGATTGGACGAAGTATCCTTACTCCGTGACCGTTTGGTACATGCGTCCGCTTGGCGTCCAGGTTCTGGCACTGGCCTTCCGTACCGGCGAGGCGTGGAACGAGACGGGTTACTCCAATCCGGAGTTCGACAAGAAGCTCAAGGAGGCCCTGTCGGTGAGCGCCCCCGAGAAGCGGCGTGAGGTGATGAAGGACATCGAGACCATGATTCAGGACTCGGGGATCATCATCCAACCCTATTGGCAGAAGCTCTACAATCACATGAGCAAGAAGGTGAAGAACTATTCCATTCACCCGACCTTCCAGATGGATCTGCAGAAGGTCTGGCTAGAACAGGCCTGACGCATTCAAGCCTCAGCCTAAACGGCTAGCTGGCGGCCGCGGAATTTGCCTCTTCGGATGGAGATTTTCGCGGTCGTCACGGATGTTTCCCCCCGAGGAACATCCAAAACCATCGGAGCCGTCATTTTTTGGCCGGCCGAACTGACCACTCCAACTATGCCAGCCACCACAGCCGTGGGTCTCAACTGCGGCCACGCTGATCGAGCATGAAGCATAGCGATGTGCTTGCCGGTCACGCGCTGCCGGCGCAGCGCCATGATCGCATCCGCCACCGCGGCTTCGGTTCGCCCTGGGCTTGTCTTGGGCCGCGAGGAACGGTCGAGCGTGCCGGCGCTTCCCTCGATCCGGAAGCACTCCACCCAGCGCGCCACCACCTTCGCCGTCACCCCGTATGTCCGCGCCGCATCGGCTTTGGAAGGACGGCCTCCAATAACGTCACGGGCCATTTCCTCGACGCAGCGGCTTCGGACGGGCATTCTTGTGGATGTTCAGTCGGTCCTCCGAGAATCACTGAAGCTTCCTCAGTTTTCTTGGTCGGGGCCGAACAGACAACCTCCTGAAGGCTCACAGCTAGTACGAGGTGGGCGACGCCGACATGCCGACCTTGATCGCGCGGTCTCTGAGCGACAGATGCCGACAACACGAATGGAGCAGAAGGTTTGTACGAGACTGGTGGAGTATGCGACACCCGATCGGTCTATGCGGAACCGCGCATGATCAACTTGGCTTCGAGTCGTATGACTTCCGATCCGCCATCAAGCGCTTGAGGGTCATCCCCGATCCGCGCGAAAAGCATGTCAACCCCGGCGGCGGCGATGCCCCGATAGTCCTGCGCCACTGTCGTCAGCGGCGGGCATGTGAAGCGGCTCAGTGGATGGTCGTCATGACCCGCGACGCGCAATCCGCCGTCCTCTTCACGTCCGACCGGCCGCTTGCGCTCGTAGGCAGCGGCGATGACGCCGAAAGCGAGGCGGTCGTTGGCGCATAGAACCGTCCGGGTGGGGAAGCCGCCACTGTCAAGGATACGGCCGGCTTCCCGGTAGCCTAGTTCCTCGAAATCCCAGCCCCCGGCTCGGATCGGCAGCATGATGGGCTCAATCTTGAGCCGCTCCATGGTTGCGATATACGCCGCCCGGCGCTCCAGCGCGTTCTGATTGACCGCCGGCATTTCCAGGAAACAGGGATGCTCTCCCGTGCGGCACAGATACTCGGTAATGTCGCCGATGCTCTGTCGGTTGTCGGTTCCGACGAACGGTTGATCGGCATTGACGCGATTGTCGAGGAACACGATCGGCACTGAATTCACGAGGCTGGCCAATAGGGTCGCGTCCGTCTCGAAACCCAGCGGCGCCATAAGCACACCAGCAATATTGAGCGACATCAGCGTGCGCATCGCGCGGGCTTCCAGCTTGCGTTCCCCATGTGAGGACAGAACGATCGCCCAGTACCCTTCGGCAAGGCAGCGCATTTCGATCTGGCGAACGACCTCCGCGTAGAACGGATCGGAAATGTGGGGAACGATGACGCCAATATTCTTCGGCTGCTTCCGGTTCATGCTGACAGCGAAGATGTTCGGTCGATAGTCGTAATCCTTCAGCGCCTTTTCGATCCGCGCCCGGGTCGACGGCTTCACGCTATCGGGATTGTCGAAATATTTCGAGACCGTCGGCCGCGACAGACCACTGGCGGTCGCAAACTCTTCCATGGTCCTGATCTTCGGCTCGCTCATGTTCGACTTCCCGCGCTTGAGACGCCCGCAATGGGCGAACAGGATTTTTCATGCGTAAATTTATTTTTTTACCAAGACAACCCATAAAAGCGATCGGGAAGCGATCATTCCCGCTCATGGCAGATCGAGAACGGCAAAGGCCGTGTAATCTCTCGTGCATCTATCAATTTATTTTTTATCGCGTGTAAAGAAATAAATTGACACGAAGAAGGAGGCATGACATTTAAAGCCGCAGCTCGGGTTCCGGGCTGAATTCTCGCCATGGAGGTTGCCGCCTGGCGGCGGCAAGCAGGCGGGAAACGCATCGTTCATGTTCAGATCAACAACGAGCCGGCCAGCACCGGCTCCATTCGGAGGAAATCATGTTTCGTAAAACGCTCGGCCGCATTCTTCTGTCCGCGACAGCCCTCGCCGTGATGGCGGGCGTCGCTTCCGCTGACGGCATCGGCGCATCGCTTCTGACCCAGCAGCACCCGTTCTACATTTCACTCGCCAACGCGATGAAGAAGGAGGCCGATGCGGAGAAGGTGCCGCTCGAAATCGCCATCGCCAATCAGGATCTCAGCAAGCAGCTTGCCGATGTCGAGGACTTCATCACCAAGGGCGTCAGTGTCATCATCATCTCCCCGGTGGACAGCAAAGGCGTACGCGCGGCCATCACCAAGGCCGAGAAGGCAGGCATCAAGGTCATCACCGTGGACATCCCGGCCAATGCCGCGGAAGTGACTTCCTTCGTCGGCACCGACAATTTCGCCGGCGGCGAAAAGGCGGCCGAGCTGATGGCGAAGTCCATTGGCGACAAGGGCAATGTCGCCATCATCGACTATCCGACGGTCCAATCGGTGGTGGACCGCGTCGAGGGCTTCAAGAAGGGCCTCGAGAAGCACCCTGACGTCAAGATCGTCGCGATCCAGCCAGGCATCACCCGTCCGGAAGCGCTGGCCGCCGCGCAGAACATGCTGCAGGCCAATCCCGACATCGTCGGCATCTTCGGCTTCGGCGACGATGCGGCCCTCGCCGCGGCGGCAGCCGTCAAGGCGGCCAAGCTCGAGGCCCAGGTCAAGGTCATCGGCTTTGACGGCATGGAAGAGGCCCGCAACGCTGTGAAGAACGACCCGGTGATGGTAGGCGTCATCGCCCAATATCCGGACGAGATGGGCAAGGTCGCGGTCGAGACCGCGGCCAAGGTGATCAAGGGCGAGACCGTTCCGGCCAAGCAGCCGATCGTTCCGGGCGTCGTCACCAAGGATGGTGAAACCAAGTAGCCAGTTCGACGGCGGCGGCTGGGAGGTTTGTCGCCGTTACCTTCTCCGAGCGATGGTCCGGTCAGCCAATTGCCGGCACCATCGCGCCTGGAGAAAGGAAAAGTGGTTCCGCTCGCCATGTCACCGGCGGGCGAGCCGCAAGGCAGAGGAGGAACAACTCGTGACAGTCATCAACCCAAATGCCGATGCCGACACGTCGCGTGCCGCCGACACGGTGCTCGAAATTCGCGATATCGCGAAATCATTCGGCCCGATCGTGGCGCTCAAGCGTATGAACCTGACCGTGCGGCGTGGGCGCGTGCACACGTTGCTCGGTGAAAACGGTGCCGGCAAGTCCACCCTGATGAAGATCCTTGCCGGCGTCTTCAAGCCCACGTCAGGCAGCATCGTCCTGAACGGAAAACCCTATGTGCCGCAAAACCCGCGCGACGCCCGCGCGCACGGCATTTCTATCGTCTTCCAGGAACTCAGCCTTTGCCGCAACTTGTCGGTAGCGGAGAATATTTTCGCCAGCCACGAGCCGAGCCATTTCGGCTTCATCCGCGACCGCGAGTTGAATGCGGCCGCCCAACAGCTCATCCGCGAGCTCGGCCTGCCGGTCGACGTACGAGCCAAGCTCGGCGACCTTTCGATCGCCCAGCGCCAGCTTGTAGAGATCGCCAAGGGCCTCAGCCTGCCCGCCGACGTGATCATCCTCGATGAGCCGACCTCGTCGCTTTCGGACAGCGAGGCCGAGATCCTGTTCACGATCATCGACCGGCTGAAGGCGCGCGGCAAGGCCATCATCTACATCTCGCATCGCATGGAAGAGATCATGCGGCTGTCCGATGACATCACCGTCGTGCGAGACGGCGAGTATGTGACCACCACCGAGAAGAGCCAGACCAGCATCGACCGGCTGATCGCCCTGATGGTCGGACGCGAGATGAACAACATCTACCCACCGCGCCAGGCGCCGCGTCCCGCTGCTGAAACGCCTCCGATGCTGGCGACCAGGAACCTCACCGTTCCGGGCAAATTTCGGGATGTCTCGATAGACGTCAAACCCGGCGAAGTCGTCGGTCTGTTCGGCCTCGTCGGCTCGGGCCGCTCCGATGTCATGAAGGCTCTGTTCGGCATGTACCAGCCGCAGGGCGAAATCGTCCTTGACGGCAAACCGCTGGCGCTTGCCTCTCCGACGGAGGCGATCCGCAACGGCATCGCTTTCGTGACCGAGAACCGCAAGGAAGAAGGCCTAGTGCTGCCTCATAGCGTGGAGCGCAACATCAACATGGTGGCGCTCGGCCAGCTTGCGGGGCCGCTCGGCCTGATGCGCAGTTCGGCCGAGCGCGAGGCCGCCAAGAGCGAGGTGCGACGCCTGGCCATCAAGACCGCATCGATCGACACCATTGCCGGCTCGCTGAGCGGTGGCAACCAGCAGAAGATCGTGCTGGCCAAATGGCTCTTGATCAAGCCGCGGGTGCTGATCCTGGACGAGCCGACCCGCGGCGTCGATGTCGGCGCCAAATTCGAGATCTACCGCATTATTCGCGAGCTTGCCGCCAACGGCGCCGCGATCCTGATGGTTTCCTCGGAGCTTCCTGAAGTTCTGGGCCTCAGCGACCGCGTCGTGGTGATGCATAACAAGCAAATGGCCGCCGTGCTCGAAGCCGATGGCCTCACACCGGAAACCGTCATGAACTACGCAGCGGGGATGCACGCATGAGCAACGTCCAAGACATTCAGAAGAAGGCCGCGGATGCCGAGGTCCGCCGCTCGTTTCTAAGGTCGCCGATGGTGCGCCAATATGGCGGCATCATCATTTCTCTAGCCGTGCTCTGCGTCGTCTTCTCGGTGCTGAACCCGCGCTTCCTGGCCTTCAACAATTTCATGAATATCGTGCAGCAGGTGGCCGTCATTGCGGTCGCGGCCTACGGCATGACCTATGTCATCCTGCTGGGCGACATCGACCTGTCCATCGGCTCCATCATCGCCGTCGCCGGCATGGTGGCCGCGCAAGCCTTCGGCATGGGCTTCGGTTTCCTGCCGACGGTGCTCCTGACCTTGGCTGCCGGCGCGCTGATGGGCGCGCTCAACGGCGCGTTGTCGGCCAAGCTTATGCTACCATCCTTCATCGTGACGGTAGCCACGATGGGCATCTACCGCGGCGCGGTCAGCCTGCCGACCAATGGCGCGCCGGCAATGATCGACAACGAGGCATGGCTCTCGATCGGCGCCGACAGCTGGCTGGGCATCCCGATCATCATCTGGATCATGGCCGTCCTGTTCGTGATCAACCACGTCGTGCTGTCCAAGTCGATCTTCGGGCGGCAGATCTACCTGACCGGCGGCAACAGAGAGGCGGCGATCTATTCCGGCATCCGCGTCGACCGCGTCAAGATCATCGTCTTCATGATCTCGGGCGTCATGGCCGCGATCAGCGGCATACTTCTCTCCTCGCGCCTGTCCTCGGCTCAGACCAACGCCGGCATGGGCTACGAGCTCGACGCCATCGCCGCCGTGGTCCTGGGTGGCACCTCGCTTGCCGGCGGCGTCGGCACGATGATCGGCACCATTCTCGGCGCTCTCATCATCGGGGTCATCAACAACGGCATGAACATGTTGTCGGTCCCTTACTTCTTCCAGCTCATCGTCAAGGGCGTTGTCATTCTCGTAGCCGTCTGGCTCGATGTGCGCAGCAAGTCCGTCAGAACGTGATCGGGTGAAACAAACATGAAGAAGATTATCACGATAGGCGAGATCCTCGTCGAGATCATGGCCGTCGAGTCGGGCCATGGCTTCACCGCCCCGATTCAGCTCGTCGGTCCCTTCGCCTCCGGCGCGCCGGCGATCTTCATCGATCAGGCGGCGAAGCTCGGCCAACCCTGCGGCATCGTCAGCACTGTCGGCAAGGACGATTTCGGCACGCTCAACGTCGAGCGTTTGCGCCGTGACGGCGTCGATGTCTCGGCCATCGGCATCCATCCAACCGCGGCCACCGGCAGCGCCTTCGTGCGCTACCGGCCGGACGGTAATCGCGACTTCATCTACAACATCCGCCACAGCGCCTGCAGCGCCATCGGCCTCACGTCGGAGGCGGAAAGGCTCATCGACAGCGCCGACCACCTGCATATCATGGGCTCGGCGCTGTTCTTCGACGGCATCGTCACCGCCATCTTCGAGACCACCTCGCGCATCAAGGCCAAGGGCGGCACGGTTTCCTTCGACCCCAACATCCGCAAGGAAATGCTCGAACTGCCCGGCATGCGTGAAGCACTCGCCCATGCGCTGGAGAATACCGACCTGTTCATGCCGAGCGGCCAGGAAATCTTCCTTCTTACCAAATCGACCGACGAGAAGGCCGCGGTCGCGGACCTGCTCGACCGCGGCATCAAGGCCGTGGTGGTCAAGCGTGGCGCGCAGGGCGCCAGCTACTTCGACAGGTCTGGCGAAGCCTTCGCTCCGGCGTTCAAGGTGGAGGAAGTCGACCCGACCGGCGCCGGCGACAGTTTTGGCGCGGCCTTTGTGACGTGCTGGCTGCGCGGCATGGAACCGCGCAAGGCGTTGATCATCGCCAACGCCACCGGCGCGCGGGCGGTAAGTGTCAAAGGGCCGATGGAAGGCACGTCCACCATGGGCGAAATCGAAGCGTTTCTGAACGAGCATGGAGTTCCGGCATGAGCACCGACATCCTGAGCGGCCTGCCCGCACGCCACGCGAGCGGACAGCGTAGCGGCATCACCTCGATCTGTTCCGCGCATCCGCTCGTCGTGGAGGCCGCTCTCCTGGAGGGAATCGCGACCGGCTCACCGGTGCTGATCGAAGCCACCTGCAATCAGGTCAACCAGGAAGGCGGTTATACCGGCATGACGCCCGCCGACTTCCGCCGTTTCGTCGAGGCCATTGCCGCTCGGCTGGGATTTGACGCCGGGCGCCTGATTCTAGGAGGCGATCACCTGGGGCCTAACCCATGGAAGCATCTCCCGGCCGAGGAAGCGATGCAGCGCGCCGAAGTCATGATGGATGCCTTTGTGCGGGCAGGCTTTACGAAGATCCATCTCGACACGTCGATGGGTTGCGCGGGTGAGCCGGTGGCGCTGCCCGACGCCCTGACCGCCGTGCGCGCCGCGCGCCTGGCGAAGGTCGCCGAAAGGGCGGCGGCCGAAGCCGGCTACGACCTGCCGGTCTACATCGTCGGCACCGAGGTGCCGATCCCCGGTGGGGCGATGGAGGCGCTCGATCACCTGGAACTTACCAAGCCGGAAGCCGCGCTCGAAACCATCGAGGTTCACCGCAGGGCCTTCGCCGCGCTCGGGCTACAGGATGCCTTCTCGCGCGCCATCGGCGCGGTGGTGCAGCCGGGCGTCGAATTCGGCAACGAGAATGTCGTCGTCTACGACGGTGCCAAGGCTGTCGCCTTGCGCGGCGTCCTCAAGCAGATGCCGCAATTCGTCTTCGAGGCACATTCGACCGATTATCAGCCGCAGGAGGCGCTTTCCGCTTTGGTTCGCGACGGCTTCGCGATCCTCAAGGTTGGCCCCGGCCTGACCTTTGCGCTGCGCGAGGCGCTCTATGGCCTCGACCAGATCGCGGCCTTCCTGGACCGTCTGCCGGAGGAGGAAACTCTGCGCGGCAAGATGGAACGGCTGTTGCTGGCCGAGCCCAGGAACTGGGATAAATACTATCATGGCGATGCGCAGGAACAGCGCCTGCAGCGCCATTTCTCCTACAGCGACCGCATCCGCTATTACTGGCCCCATCCGCAGGCATTGGCCGCGGTCGACGCCCTGCTTCAGCGGCTGGACGGCCGCCCAATCCCCGAGACGCTGATCAGCCAGTATCTCGGCACGCTCTATCCCGCGGTTGCGGCGGGCAAGGTGAAAGCGACTCCAAAAGCGCTAATGGTGGAAGCGGTGCGCAACGTTGTGCGCAGTTACAACCACGCGTCATCACCAACTGCAAAGGTCTTATCTAGTCGGCCATAGCCGGAGGGACATCAAAGGTCGAATGCCTCGCTTGCGGATATCGGCGAAGCGTTGATAGCGGAGCGCGCATAGGATGCGCGATCAAGCGACAGACTTCGTCGGCCCGTGTCGTGACAATGGCGCGTATCTGACGGTAGTTGCCTCGATGCCCGGCTGTCCCAGCGCGCAGAGGCTACAAGGCTGTGCGGAGGCTTCACTGAGCGGTCCATCCGTGTCCACCGCGTCGCCTAACGGGGGCGGTCACGCCATCGCCGACATCAGCCGCAAACTAAAATCCCCATAGCCATCAACTGTGGCCCGCGGGTTCCTGCATGAGAGGCTTTCGTACGCCTGACGGCACCCGAAACCCTTCAGCATGTCGGTCGTAAGGGCGACTGTGCCTATTGCCCAAAGCAGACAATTTTGGTGGCCACTCTGGAGGTCGAGATGTCGCAGGAGCAGCATTTGCCTAACTTGCTTCGCAACCGACCACTCGCCACCGACAGTTGGCAGCATCCAGCAACTCTCACTCCGCTGCCTGAAATCTTGCTGCCCCGAGGATGACACGAATCTCTGCACGGCAGGAGCCGCAATTGGTGCCGGCCTTCAGCGCCCCGCCGATGGCTTCGACGGTGGTGCAACCGGCCGCCACCGCTGCAACGATCTGGTTGGCTCCGATGTTGAAACAGGAGCAGACGGTGGCACCGGCATCGGGCCGTTCGACACCGGCGCGGCCGGCGACGATCGTGAAGCGGTCGCGCTGGCTGGCGTGGGTCGCTTCCAATTGTTCAACAGCCCAGCTGCGCGACACCGCGACCGGAGCGGGCGCGACGAAAAAGGCGCCCACGAGGCGCTCACCGTCGAAGGCGGCGATGCGGTGCTGGCCGGCGTCCCGGTCGTGATAGGCGAGCATTTCGGCCAAGGGGGCATCGAAGAGTGACCCGGCGAAGGCAGTCCAGTCGGCAGCGGCGTCGGCAAAGGCCAGTTCGACCCGCCATCCGCCCTTGCAGCGGGCTGCTGCCCAATAGTCGGCACTGATCGCTTCGGGTCGTTGCCGTGTCACGGCAAAACCAAAGACCTTGGCGGCAAATTTCTCGATGCGGGCCGCGACGTGTTTTAGCGCCGGCTGGCCTGAGATTGGGTCAGTGAGCGGCGCGATGAGTGCGTCGAGCCGGCCCCTAGCAGCGAACTGGTCGGTCCAGTGCATCGGCGCGAAGACGCTGCCCTGGCGCTGGCGGGGCGTGATCAGGGCACGGACCAGCACTTCGCCGCGCGGGCTGGAAATCCGCACGATATCGGCGTCGCCGAAGCCGTGGTGCAGCGCATCCGCGGGATGGATTTCGACAAACGGCTCGGCGATGTGCTGTGACAGGCGCGGGCTTTTACCCGTCCGCGTCATGGTGTGCCAGTGGTCGCGGATGCGGCCAGTGTTGAGGATGAGCGGGTAGTCGGCGGTGGTGCGGACTTCCGTCGCGGCGCGAATAGCGATGAAGCGCGCTTTGCGGTCGGGGGTGTAGAAATTGCCGTTGGTGAAGAAACGTGTGCTGGTTTGAGTGCTTTGGCGCGGCGTTGGCCATTGAAATGGCGCTAGCGCATCGTAGTCCTCAACATCGATCGCAGCATAAGCGCCGATATCGAAATCACGCTCGCCATCATTTTCGAACGCCGACAGCGCGGCATGTTCGACAAAAACTTCCGCCGGGGTCTCATGCGAAAACGCCTCGTCAAAACCCATCCGTTTCGCCACCTCGACGATAATCCGCCAATCCGACCGCGCCTCGCCGGGCGCGGCTAAAAAAGCGCGCTGGCGCGAGATGCGGCGTTCGGAATTGGTGACCGTACCGTCCTTTTCGCCCCAGGCGGTGGCCGGCAGGGATACATGGGCGTGACGCACTGTGTCGGTCTCTGCCAACACATCCGAAACCACGACGAATGGGCATGCCTTGATCGCGGCTTCGACGGCATCGGCATCCGGCATGGAATCGACCGGGTTGGTGGCCATGATCCACAGTGCCTTGATGCGCCCGTCGGCCACCGCCTCGAACATGTCGACCGCCTTCAGGCCGGGTTTGTGGGCGACGGCGGGCGCCTTCCAGAAACGCCGCACCCGCTCACGATGCTCGGGGTTTTCGATCTCCATATGAGCAGCGAGCATATTGGCCAGGCCGCCAACTTCGCGGCCGCCCATGGCATTGGGCTGGCCGGTCACCGAGAACGGTCCTGTCCCCGGCTTGCCGATGCGGCCGGTGGCAAGATGGCAGTTGATGATGGCGTTGACCTTGTCGGTGCCCGACGTCGACTGATTGACGCCCTGGCTGTAGACAGTGACGGTCTTCTGCGTCGCGGCGAACAGGCTGTAGAAACGGACGAGCTCTTCCTCGCTCAGGCCCGTGGCGGCGGCGACGGCGGCAAGGTCGAGCGCCGAGGCCGCGAAAAGCGCCTGCCCGAAGCCGGTCGTGTGCGTGGTGATGTAGGCGCGGTCCAGCGAATTTTGCTGGCCGAGATGAGCAAGCAGCCCGGTGAACAACGCGACGTCACCATCCGGCGCGATGGCCAGATGCATGTCGGCGATATCGGAGGTCATGGTGCGGCGCGGATCGACCAGCACGATCTTCATGTCAGGCCGCTTTTCCCGCGCCGCGGCAATGCGCTGGTAGAGCACGGGATGGCACCAGGCGAGGTTGGAGCCGACCAGAACGATCAGGTCGGCGAGTTCGAGATCCTCGTAGGTGCCGGGCACGGTGTCGGCGCCGAAGGCGCGGCGGTGGCCGGCGACGGAGGAGGCCATGCAGAGGCGTGAATTGGTGTCGATGTTGGCCGAGCCGATGAAGCCTTTCATCAGCTTGTTGGCGAGGTAATAATCCTCGGTCAGCAACTGGCCCGAGACATAGAAGGCGACCGCATCAGGACCATGCTCAGCGACGGTTTGCGAAAAGGTCGAGGCGACAAGGTTGAGTGCTTCATCCCAGCCCGCGCGCCGGCCGTGGATTTCGGGATGGAGCAGCCTGTCGTCGAGGCCAATGGTCTCGGCCAGTGCGGAGCCCTTGGAACAGAGCCTGCCGAAATTAGCGGGATGGTCGGGGTCGCCACGGACGGTGACTTGTCCATCCGTGGCGACCTTCGCCAGCACGCCGCAACCCACCCCGCAATAGGGGCAAGTGGTACTCACCTCGCGCGCTGCGTCGATTTCCATGGGTTCAGGCCGCGCGGCTCGCCAGCGCTGCCAGCGCGATGAACAACTGTCCGTCCTCGGTCTTCACCTGGATAGTGCGCACCGCGCCCTCGTCGGCGCCGAGCGCCTTGCCTGTCTCCAGCGAGATCACCCAATTGTGCAAGGGACAGGTTACCGCCGCGCCATGCACGATGCCTTGGCTCAGCGGCCCGCCCTTGTGTGGGCAATGGTCGTCGATGGCGAAGACCGCGTCGTCTGCGGTGCGAAAGACGGCAATCTTGCCTTGTGGCGTCGCGACACAGCGCGCGCCGCGGCGCGGGATGTCGGAGAGCGTGCCGATAGCGATCCACTCCATGATTGTCACTCCGCCGCCTGGGCAAATCCAACCGAAGCCATCGGCCGGAATTCGTGCTTGTCCTTGCCGGAGACGCGCTCCGACCACGGATCGACCTGGGCGAATTTCTGGGAAAAGACGAAGCGCTCGTAGAAGGCCTGGCGCTTGTCCGCATCGTCCATGATCTGGCGCTTGATCTCGGCGATGCCGATGCGCTTGGCCCATTTGTAGATGCGCTCGAGATAGCGGCCCTGCTCGCGGTACATCTGCGTCAGCGCCACGATATGCTGCAGCGCTTCGTCCTCGGTCCTGACCAGGCCGAGCACTTCGGTGCCCTTGATGTCGAGGCCGGCCGCACCAGCAAAATGGATCTCGTAGCCACTGTCGACGCAGATGACGCCGACATCCTTGCAGGTCGCCTCGGCGCAATTCCTCGGACAGCCCGACACCGCCATCTTGACCTTGGCCGGCGTCCACGAACCCCACATGAATTTTTCGATGCGGATGCCGAGCCCTGTCGAATCCTGCGTGCCGAAACGGCACCAGTCGGAACCGACGCAGGTCTTCACCGTGCGCAGGCCCTTGGCATAGGCATGACCGGACACGAAGCCAGCCTGGCCGAGATCGGCCCATACCGCCGGCAGGTCCTCCTTGCGGATGCCCAGTATGTCGATGCGTTGGCCGCCCGTGACCTTGACCATAGGGATCTCGAATTTGTCGACGACATCGGCGATGGCGCGCAGTTCCGCAGCATTGGTCACACCGCCCCACATGCGCGGCACGACCGAATAGGTGCCGTCCTTCTGGATGTTGGCGTGGACGCGCTCGTTGATGAAGCGCGACTGGTAGTCGTCGGCATAGTCGCTTGGCCAGTCACAGACGAGATAGTAGTTGAGCGCCGGCCGACACTTGGCGCAGCCGCAGGAGGTCTGCCACTCCAGCTCCTGCATGACGGCCGGAATGGTCTTGAGGTGCTTTGCCTTGATCAGCCGACGCACTTCGTCGTGACCGAGCGTGGTGCAGGAGCACATGGGCTGCACGGCTGCCGGGTTGTATTTGTCGCCGATGGTCAGCACCATCAGCTTCTCGACCAGCCCGGTGCAGGAGCCGCAGGACGCCGACGCCTTGGTGTGGGCGCGCACATCGTCGAGCGAGGTCAGGCCCTTGGCCATAATCGCTGTGGTGATCTTGCTTTTACAAACGCCGTTGCAGCCGCAGATTTCCGCATCATCCGGCAAGGCTGCAACGGCCGCCATAGGGTCCAGCGGGGCACCCCCCTGGTAGGACTGGCCGAAGATCAACGTGTCGCGCATCTCCGATATGTCGGTCTGCTTCTTCTTGAGATCGTTGAACCAGGCGCCATCGGCTGTCTCACCGTAAAGCACTGTGCCGATGATGCGGTCATCCTTCAGCACCAGGCGTTTGTAGACGCCGGCCGATGCATCGCGCAGCACGATCTCCTGGCGGTCGTCGCCGTCGGCGAAGTCGCCGAGCGAGAACAGCTCGATGCCGGTGACCTTGAGCTTGGTCGGCGTGTCCATGTGGACGAAGGCGGCGGTCTCGTCGCCGGCAAGCTGGGAGGCTGCGACGCGCGCCATCTCATAGAGCGGCGCCACCAGCCCGTAGACCATGCCGTTGACCTCGGCGCATTCGCCGATGGCGTAGATGTCGGGGTCGTTGCTGCGCATCCCGGCATCGACGACGATGCCGCGATTGATGGCAATGCCCGCCTCCTTGGCGATCGCCGCATTCGGCCGGATGCCGACAGCCATCACCACCAATGTCGCCGGAATGATGGTGCCGTCGGCGAGCTCGACCTGCTCGACCTTGCCGTTGCCCGTGATCGATTGCGTGTTGGCCTTGGTGATGACCTTGATGCCGCGCTCTTCGACCGCGCGCTGCAGGAGATAGCCGGCGGCGGGATCGAGCTGGCGCTCCATCAGCGTCGGCATGACATGCAGCACTGTGACATCCATGCCCTGTGCGTTGAGGCCGGCTGCTGCCTCCAGCCCCAGCAGGCCGCCGCCGATAACCACCGCCTTGGCCCGCGACTGTGCGGCCAGCATCATCGCCCGGACATCGTCGAGGTCGCGATAGGTCAGCACGCCCGGTAGGTTGTGCCCGGGCACCGGAATGATGAACGGCACCGAGCCGGTGGCGATGACGAGCTTGTCATAGGGCTCGATGACGCCATGGTCCGAAGTGACGGTCCTCGCCGGGCGGTCGATGGTGACGATTCGGTGGCCCTTGTAGAGGGTGATGCCGTTCTTGATGTACCAGCCGTCGCCATGGATGATGATTTCCTCATAGGCCTTTTCGCCCGACAGAACCGGCGACAGCATGATGCGATCGTAGTTCACCCGGGGCTCGGCGTTGAAGATGGTGACCTGGTAACGGCCCTGGGCCTTTTCCAGGAGGTGCTCCAGCATGCGCCCGGGGGCCATGCCGTTGCCGATGATGACGAGTTTCTCGGTCATGTCCTGATCCGCTCCGCTGTCACTCTGCCGCGTAGGAAAGGTCTGGAGCGTTGGCGGCCGCCGCGCGCTCCATGCGCCGGATGCTGACGTGCATCCAGGCCAGGCAGGAGACGACGATCACGAAGAGCAGCATGAAGCAGCTCGACCAGACACCGGTAAGATCGTTCAGCGCACCGAAGGCGATCGGCAGGATGAAGCCGCCGAGCCCGCCGATCATGCCGACAACGCCGCCGACCGCGCCGACACTCTGCGGATAGTAGGCGGGGATGTGCTTGTAGACTGCGGCCTTGCCGAGGCTCATGAAGAAGCCGAGCACGCTGGCGACGGCGATGAAGGCGAGCGGGCCGATCTCGAAATGGAAGGTGATCGGCCCGCTGATGCCGCGCACCACATAGTCTGCCGAGGGGAGAGACAGAACGAGGGTGGCGACGGCACACACGGTAAAGGTCCAGTAGAGCACGGTGCGCGCGCCGATGCGGTCGGAGAGCACGCCGCCATAGGCGCGGAAGACGCTCGCAGGGATGGAATAGGCTGCGCCGATCATGCCGGCGGTGGCGATGCCGAAGCCGTAGACGCCGATCAGATAACGCGGCAGCCACAGCGACAGCGCGACGAACGCGCCGAAGGAGAAGAAGTAGTAGAAGGCGAAGCGCCAGACCTGCAGGTTCTTCAGCGGGGCAAATTCCTGCCAGAAACCTCTCACAGCTGCTGCCTTGCCGGCACGGCGCTCACGGATGACCGGATCGTCGCCGGTCGTGAACCAGAAGATGGCCGCCATGACGACGAGTGCCGCCGCCCAGATCAGCGCCACCGACTGCCAACCCCAGGCGAGCAGGACGAACGGCGCTAGGAATTTGGTGACTGCGGCGCCGACGTTGCCGACACCGAAAATGCCGAGCGCGGTGCCCTGCTTGCCGGACGGGAAGAACCGCGAGACATAGGCGACACCGACGGCAAAAGACCCGCCCGCGAGCCCGACGCCGAGCGCCGCGACCAGCATCTGCCCATAAGTATGCGCAAAGGCGAGCAGGAAGGTTGCAACCGCCGCCGCAAGCATGGTTGCGGTATAGACAAGCCGCCCGCCAAAGCGGTCGGTCCACACGCCGAGCACCATGCGCACCAGCGAGCCGGTGAGGATCGGCGTACCGACCAGCAGGCCGAATTCCGTCTCGTTCAGTCCGAGCTCCTGTTTTATGCGCACGCCGATGATGGAAAAGATCGTCCACACCGCGAAGCAGACGGTGAAGGCGATGGTGGACATCACGAGTGCTTGCCGCGGGGTGTTGTCCTGGCTGGAGGTGGCTGGGAGATTTGCGGTCATCGTCGGCTCCGGTTTGCGGCGTGGGAGGCGCCGCGCATTGCGTTGATGAGAAGCGCGCGGTCAGCGCGACGGGGCTTGTGCAGTCACTACGGGGCGCGTGACCGTGGTTTTGGGCTCATTGGGAAACAGAAACAGCGCCGCAGCAACGAGCGCGGCCGTCAGCGCGCTGCTCAGCAGGAAGTCGCGGCGGGCGAAATCCTTGAAAGATGTTATTCCGATCCGTTTGGTCATCATTGTCTCCGGCCGGCCGCCGCTTGGGTCGGCACCGTCGATTGCGTGTTCGGGTCCAAAACAAAAAAGCTGCCGGCCAGGCCTCGCGCGTCCGTACATCCGGGATCGCGTCGTGACCTGAGCGGC
The DNA here is from genome assembly GCF_006441275.1 of Mesorhizobium sp. B2-4-17. Lineage (NCBI taxonomy): Bacteria > Pseudomonadati > Pseudomonadota > Alphaproteobacteria > Hyphomicrobiales > Phyllobacteriaceae > Mesorhizobium > Mesorhizobium sp. B2-4-17. The sequence continues at coordinate 32,352 of NZ_VFUX01000037.1, forward strand.
AGCTTTGCCTGTGGCGCCCGCCATTGGACGCCGATTACTTTGCCCAAGAAGGGCTCGGCTAGTTCAAAGCAGGAACCGTGCCAGTTTCTGTTGGGATGAAAAAACTCTGTAGAATCAATGACAATCGGTCACGGCTAACGTTTCTGCCGACGCGGTATGCAGTTCAAACATTGGTCAATGGCGCAATCAAGCGCACAATTTTTGTGCAATGCACAAGAATGCCACGGAAATGATCAGGCCTGCGACGGAGCCGACCTTTGGCTTGCAATGTAGTCTTCGATCTCGTCGGGATCGAAGATCTGGCCATCGAAGAAACCGTCGGGGCCGAGCACGAGGCTCGCCCCTGCCGAACCGACCGGCGTCGCGGCCTTCAGCGCGCCCTCGACCTTGGCGTTGGCGCCGGGCAGCGCCACGCCGAGCGGCTTCAGCGCCGCGCGGTAGAGGTCGGGCCGGTAGCAGTCGCGGGCAATGGCCAGGTTTTGCGGCGTATGCGCCGACTGCCCCCAGCGCACCATCTGTGTGTAGAACCACAGCGCATGGCTCTTCCAGGGAAAGTTCGCCGCCTTGTCAAAGGGCACGAAGAAGTCCTCGACACGCCGCTCGGCGCCGCCGCCCAACGGGAGATGGCCGGTCAGAACCGGCATCTGCACCGCCGGCGGCAGGCCGAGGAAGCCCGGCTGCGCCATCACAGCGGCCAATTCGCCATGGTTTGCCGGGGCCTGGCACCAGCGCGCCGCGTGATGCAGCGCGCGCAAAAGTGCGGCCAGTGCCTCGGGATTTTGCTCCGCCCAGGCCTTGCGCGCGCCAAGCACCTTTTCCGGGCTGTTGCGCCATATCTGCGCCTTGACGGTGACGATATGGCCGGTGCCGGCGGCAACCGCGGCGCTGTTCCAGGGCTCACCGACGCAGTAGCCGTCAATGCGCCCAGTGGCCAACGCGTCGGCCATGAAAGGCGGTGGCACGATGACGATTTCGATCTCGCGCCGGGGATCGACGCCACAGGCGGCAAGCCAGTAGCGCAGTTCGTAATTGTGTCCCGAATGCGGGTGCACGACGGCGAAGCGAAGCGGCTCGCGGCCAGCGGCCGCGCGCTCGCGGATAAAGGCGCCGAGTGCTGCTCCGGCGCGTGCCGGATCGAGATCCGATACGGCGCCATGCGCCGCCATGCCGGCCCAGACGGCGTTGGCAATAGTGACGCAATTGCCGCCAAGCCCCAGCGAGAAGGGCACTATGGTCTCGGAAGCGAGCGGGCTCAGTCCGAGATTGCAGGCGAGCGGCATCGGCCCCAGCATATGGGCGACATCGAAATGGCCGATGGCGATGCGGTCACGGATGTTGGCCCAGGAGGTCTCGCGATGCAGCGTCAGGTCTATGCCCTCGCGCGCGGCAAAGCCGAGCTCGCCGGCCGCCACCAGCACGGCGCTGTCGAAAAGCGGCATGAAGCCGGCGGTGATCTGGTACGCAGCGCCCATGCTCATTCGTCCTCCGCCGGTCCCAGCAGCCCTGCGGCTGTCACCAGGCTCTGGGCGATCTCGCTGATCTTGCGATTCTGGTTCATCGCTGTCTTGCGAAGCAGCGTGTAGGCGGCCTCCTCCGTCAGGCCGCGCGACTTCATCAATATGCCCTTGGCGCGGTCGATCAGCTTGCGGTTCTCGAGTTCGCTGCGCGCTTCTTCCAGCTCGCGCGCCATGCGCGAGAAGGCGTTGAAGCGGCTCACCGCCATGTCGAGGATCGGCTTGACGCGCTCCTGCCTGAGGCCATCGACGACATAGGCCGATACGCCCGCCTCGACCGCCGCTTCGATCGAGGCCTGGTCGGAACGGTCGACGAACATGGCGATCGGCCGCTTCACCGCGCGCGACAGCTGGAACATGTTCTCCAGCATGTCACGGTTCGGGTTTTCGAGGTCGATGACGATGACATCCGGCTCGATCTCGGCGATGTGCCGCGCAATGCCGACGACATCATGGATGACGGTGACCCGCTCATGCCCGGCCTCGCGCAAGCCGGCCTCGATGATCGAGGCTCGGATGCGGTTTTCGTCGATGACCAGGACGGTGAGCGAGGATCGGACCATGCCTCAATATCGCCAAGCTGCGAAATTGTGCAATGCGGGATAGCGCGATGTCAGCAATGCGCCGAAGCGGTCTCTCGTTGTTGCCTTTCGAGAACGACGGCTCTTGGCGCTGCTTGCTCGTTCCGTGCGCGCTATTGAACGCGGGGACTCAACGCCTTGTACGACGGTCAGCCTCGCTGAGGGGCGGCGGCCGCTCTGGGTCAATTCACGTCGACGCTCCAAGGGTACATGAAGGTCCGCTTTCGACATTCCGAGCTTTGAAGCTGCAAGTCCGCTTCCGGCCCAAAGGCGACATCAGAACATCTGCTCTGCAAAGACCGCTTCGGGCGCATTTGCGACGTTCGTTGGCACCACAAGGTAGCAGGCTCGGCCCTGAAATCATTGAAGATTTTTCGGACAGGGCGCCACCAAAGGCTCATGTTTTTATTGTGGTTTCAAATAGCTTATAAGTAGGTTGGTAGCGGGAGAGGGACTTGAACCCCCGACCCCAGGATTATGATGCCTCTGCTCGCGCTCATTGGCTTCTGCAAAGAATGTTTACCGAGCTAGCTATGTCGACAAATCCCTCTGTTAACATAATGAAAACAAAGGCATTTGTCAACATTTGAGATGAATGAAGTTCAATGTTGAACGATTATCTGTAGGCACCATGCGGCCTTGTAAACAGATTTGGTAGTGGTGTAGGAGTGGTGTGGAGTTCTGACATCATTTTAGGGAAATCATGGCGACGACGAAGGCGTACATCACTGCAACCGAGGTCGCGCGCGCCGCAGCAGCGGCCGAGAAGGTCGCCAAGGCGAGGCAGGCGGGCAGGCCTGCTGATGGACTGACCGTCATTTCGGACCTGTCCCTGAAAGGCCTCCGTCTTATCTCGGCGAGCGGCATCGTCTCGTGGGCCGTGAAGACGTCCACTCATACGAAGACGATCGGCTACGTCTACCCCAAGCACGAATGGCCGCTCACGGCTCCGGAGAAGGCGAGGGAGCTGGGTGGACAGGTCAAGGCGCTGCTCAAGTCGGACCCCGAAAAAGTCGACGCCTACCTCGTGCACCGCCACGCCGGGCAGACGCACGATCAGGCGCTGGAGAGCCTGAAGCCGGACGCGACGACCTGGACCCTGCGCGAGTGCTTTAATAAAACGATCTCAGACAAGCTCGCCCCCAACGCCAAGAACAGTTTCGGGGAAGCGCAGGCGGCCGATCTTCGGGTCACGATGAAGCGGCCATGCTTTCAGACGGTTCTTGATACGGCCGCGGTTATTGTCACCGACAGCGACATCGAGCGCGTCCGAAACGAGGTGATGAACGAGGCCCTGGCGAAGGGCCAGAAGGGCGTGAGGCCATGCAACAAGTTCGTCACGCATGTCCGCAGCGTGCTCGACCATTGCGCCGTCCATCACAAAGGTGAGAGCGGCCTCGGCAAACTTGACCGTCCTTGGTGGCGGCTAGTCGCCGCGCTCTATAAGGACCCTGTGCGTGACCGCATGCCGACGATCGAGGAGATGGTGCGGACGCTGGTGATCGCCGAAGAGTACCTGAACAAGCCACTGCCAGGCAGGGCGATCATGAAAGAAGGCGTCAGGGCAGGGGCGTTGGCAGGTTTGTGGTGGCTTGTGCTGACGGTGCAGCGCGCCAGCGCGGGGATGTCTCTCCGTTCTCACGATGTCGTCGAGGATGCCGAGCGCCCCGGGACAGGCTGGATGCTCGCTGCGTGGGACAAAGATGTCATGAAAGCCGGGCAGTCTTTCGTGCTGCCGATCCCCGAGCGCGCGTGGAAATTCATTGACGGCTTTCGTGACTGGAACCTCCGCGGCAAGTCAGACGATTGGGCATTTCCGAGCGAAGTTAAAGACGACGTGCATGCTAGCGTGTCCGGTGTCTACCGCATTCTGTATCGGCTCTCAGCAAGGGATGCCCTGATCCAGAAAACAAAGGAGGAGAAGCCGCCGCGGCTTCGAAACGATGGCACGCCTTGGGGCATGCCAGTCCGCACCGAGCGGCGAGACCTGATGGCAGAAGCAGGTATCCCGTGGTGGAGCCTTCACGATCCTCGCCGGACGCTGACGGCGTTCATGGTCGGCAAGAAAATACCTGGCGCTGCGTCAGCGATCCTGGCTCACGAAGTGACTAACAAGGAAGGTCTGAAGGCCTCGGCGACAGAACGGCAGCGCGCCGATTTCCTCCGCCAGCGAACGGCGAAGATCACCGCCATGGCCTACGGCAATGAATCCCAATTCATCGAACTGAAATCTGAGGCCATGCTGCTCTGGACCGACGCCGTTCTTGATGAGTACTACAGGCAGAAAGCGACTGCGGCTGAAGCTGAAGTGGCGGCATGATCACGCATTCTCGCGCAGGATGCCCTCTTCCTTTGCGGCCAGCCGGAAGCATCTGCGGACCTCTTGGGGTGTCGCCTGTTCAGCCAGGGCAGCCATGCAAACCCTAATGGCCTTGTTCCAGTGAGGCCCCTTCTTGGTGAACCGGAGGAGTTCCTGGGAGGCACCTTCGACATGGCTGATGCCCGATGTCGCGCCGGGTTGAAGGGCTTTGATGTAGACCGGAGGGGCAAACCAGTGGAGAGCCATCGGAAAACTAGCCTTCAATCGAGAGGGACAGGGACCCTCCATCAACTTTAATGATGCTCAGGTGGATGGACCAGCCGAGGGCAGCGGCCGCTTTCATCAGATCAAAGAACGCGATCATATCGCCGCGGCCGGCGACGATCTCTTCCAGCGCTATCTGGGGCAGTCCCGTCATCCCGGGAGCTTCGGAGACTGCATCGCCCAGCTCTCGCATTACTCTCGCGATGGCACGGGCCAGTGCGGTTCGGAGGACCTCTTCGTCCGTGTCCATGGGCCAGCCTTCCGGGGCAGTTTCGTCGGTCAATGCTTCCTCCTGGAAGGGCTGAAAATGCCGTCCATCATCTCGTCGAACAAGGCCTTCGCCGGGCGTGGGTCGTCGGGGTCCGTCGTCGCCTGATACCAGCTGTCGTGACACCCGCAGGCGGGGCACACGTCCGGACGTTGGCCAGTGCCTTCCATCCGGCATTCGCAACATAGCCAGACAGTCAGGCGGGCCGTGCCAGGACCGCACTTCGGGCAGACGTCGACGTCGCTTTCGCCGTGCGCCCGGCATGCCCAGCAGACCCACGCGCTCATTGCAGGTAGCTCCAGCGGCGGATGTCGTCGACCATTTCCACCAGCTCGCACGCGATCTCCCGCATCGTCCGCAGGTCCGTGCCGTACTCCGCCGACCCCCATACGGCGTCGCTTCCGCAGTACGGGCAGGCATCAGTTTCTTGGCCGCGGCCCTCAGCATCGCAGGAGGTGCACAGCCAGCGGCGTGGCTCTCGGGTCAGGATGGAGAAATCAAGCATCGGGGTCCTCTGCAATCTCGTCGCCCGGCTCCGGCGGCACATCCGGAGCGTGGTCCAGAATCGAGAGCGCGAGTTCGGTCCGCGCCTGCCTGACGAAATCCCGGGTTTCGCGGGCGAGCCTTTCGTAGCCGTCGGCGCGGGCTTCCAGGACCCGCAGGGCTTCGGCCGCGTCCCACGGATCGCGGTATTGCCACGCCGTCCAGACATGAGCCTGACCGCTTCTGTCACGCCACAGGACCACCGCGTATTCCGGCGCGTCTCCCGACGACAGGAGCGGAACGGTGGCAATCACCTCGACGCCGTCAGTCGGCTGTCCGGTCTCGCTCAGCCAGCGTAGGAGGTCGAGCGTCAGTGTGTCGAAAAAATGTCGGTTAGCCATCGTCGTGCTCACCCTGTGCCTTGCGGGCCTTCGCGATGAAGGCCTTGGTGTTGGCGATGGCCCTCTCGTAGGCCGTCAGGCGCTCCTCCAGCGCCTCCAGCAACCTGGACCGCGGGGTGTGCACGCCGTCCAGGACATAGAGCCGCGGCTCCCCGTCCGGCAAGATGCGGTAGAGAGCCGCGGCGGAATCGCATTCCCATCCGCTCCAGAGGATCGGGGCGTAGGCAAGGACCTCGAACTCCGCGCCCTGCGGGAGTTCGAGTTCATACGACAGCCGACGCTGGACCGATTGATGGATCGCTTTCAGAAAATCTTCGTCCTCGTCGGTCATCCCATCTCTCCTTTCGGTGCGACGGGAACCGTGCCGTCCGCGTGCTCTTCGCACCGGGTCGCGAACCAGCCGTTTCGGACGCGAAGCACGCCAGCCTTGCCGCAGACGTCGCAAGTCCGGTTCGCCTCTTGCTCGGCTCGCTCGTAGGCCTCTGAGATTTTTCGGTGAGCGTCGGCCTCGCGGACGGCCTGTGTGTCGAGCGTCCGAGGCAGCGGGCGGCGAGGCACGACGTAGTAGATGCGGAGCCCGCCGAATTTCTCCTTCACTTGCGACAACTGAAATCCGACCCCCGGAGCGTCAGCGAGGACCTCCGCGACCGTGTCGAAAAAGCGAGCGAGGATGGGGAGCCACCCCGCGTAGCAGCCGAAGCCCCTGGTCACGAGGTCCGGGTGCCGGGCCTTGATGGCCTCGTATGCTGCCCGCTGTGCCGCGCGATACTCGTCCGTGTCCCACTCATGCATTCTCGATCTCCTTCCTGATCCGCTCGAAGTCCTCCCGCAGGGACTCGGCGAAAACCCCTGCCGCGGCGATGGCCTCCACAAGCGTGACGGGGTCCACGTCTGACGGCGCGATCATGTCCTCGTACTCAAGCGCCCTCACAGCAAGGAAAGCCCTCCGGGAATCGTAGGAAAGGAGGCTGAACCCAGCGCCTTCGCGGTGCAGGTCCCGCAGTGCGGAGAGAGCGTCGGCGAGCTCGCGCCAGCCACACTGGAGGGTGTGGCGCAGAGCCATTTCCGTCACCTAGGCGTCGGGAGTGCTGACTCCCGCGACCTTTCCGAAATGGAAGGCCGCCAGCTCGACCCGCCGCTCGATTTTGTTCCAGTCCGCTTCCATTACCGTCTAGACCTCCACGACCAAGCCAGGGTTAAAACCCGGATTCTCGTTGCCGTATCCCTTCGGGTTGCACAGGACCCGCGTGTCCCTGACCCGGTAGTCGAAGGAATCGTGGACGTGTCCGTGGACCCACAGAGCGGGCTTCCAGAGCTCCATCATCTCGTTCAAATCCGAGGCGAACGAAGGATTCAGGCTGCTGCCTTTCCACCGCGGGTGGACCGACAGCGGATGCGGCGCATGGTGCGTCACGACGACGGTCGGCCCGTCGAACCCGTCTGCAAGCTGTTGCCGCAGGAAGCGCTTGCTCTGGATGTGCAACTGCTTCGCACGCAGCGCGCCGAAACCTTCGCGGGCAGGCCACATCCTCCATGCGATCTGTTTGCTGTCGTTCAGCCTGCCTTCGAAATTCGCGGCCGCCCAGGCAGCGTCGCCGTCGAGCGCGAAGTCCGTCCACAGGGTCGCACCCAGGAAACGCACGCCGCCGATCTCGACGGCCTCGTCGTTGAGGAAATGCACGTTCGGGCATTCGGCGGCGTGCACGCGGCCCCACTCAATTCCTTCCATTACGGAGTGGCCGTAGAATTCGTGGTTGCCAGCGACGAAGATCACGGGCATCGCCGTGGCCACCATGCGGTCCAGCCACCTGATGCTGTTGCCAACGCCTTGCATGATGTCGCCGGCAGCGATGCAGACGTCCGCCTCCGGGAAGGCGGGCTTGAAGCCTTCTCCGAATTCGAGGTGCAGGTCAGAGATCACCCAAATCTTCATGCCACGTACTCCGGAACCATGCCGGAGGTCAGTTGCTTGAACGTCCGCGGGCTGAACCCGACGTCATCGCAGTCGACCCCGACGTCGCGGCTGCGCCCCAGCGGCGGCAGGTCGCCGTGGTTGTGGCCGTAGAAATGCCATCCGTTCTTCCGGATGCCCGGCCACGTGCGACAGGCGTAGTGGCTCATAAAGACACGCTGGCCCTCGTCGTTGGTCTCGAGCTGCTGGCACGGCGGCTGCTCCCAGCCGAGTCCCGCGATGACCGGGTGGACCTCGTTCTGGTGCTTGTAGTCATGATTTCCAAGGACGAGAAACTTGCGGCCGGCGAGACGGCTGAAGATGCCACGCACCCGGTCGCCATCATGGAGGCCGAAGCTGAAATCGCCGAGGTGATAGACGGTGTCGTCCTTCTTCACGACATCGTTCCAGTTAGCGATCAGGGCTTCGTCCATTGCCCTGGTGTCGTCGAACGGACGGGAGCATGCCGTCTCGGACAGCATCAGCTGATGTCCGAAATGGGTATCTGCGGTGTAGTATTTGGTGACGTATGCCATGATGGATTCCTCTCGAAACGATAAGCAGCGACGAACGCCCCGGGGGCGCAGCGGTCAGCGGGTTATTCGTATCGAGAACCTCATGGTCTTCACTCCTGTCTGCCGATTACCGTAGCGGCAGAGATCTAAGATTTCGCGATCGATAGCGGGCTCGGGCCCGCGACGTCAAGGATCCGTCAGAACGGACAGACTTCGTCGTAACGCGAGGCCGGCGTCGGCAGATCGTCCAGATGGTCGAACGGGTCGTCTACGATGACCGGGGCCGCCGGAACCGCCCGCGGCGGAGCCACTCGCTGCGCAGGGTACGACGTCCGCTTGTATCCCGGCTCGTCGACGACGACGACAGGAGTCCTGGAAGCCTCGACCGAGAAGGGAACGGGCGCTGGTTCCACCTGCTGCGGCTGCGCGTCAGTCGGCCTTCTGGCGAGACGGGACAGTACCGGAGGCCGCGGCGGGACGGCCCTCGCCGTGACCAGCGGGGCATCCTTGGCGCTCGCGCTTATCCATGCGCCGAAGGCCGCGTCCGCGCCTTCGTGCTTCAGCGGATGCAGAAGCCAGGCTTCCTGCGCTCCGGATGCGGCCGGCCCACCGCCGCCATTGAACGCCTTCGCCCTGTCGAGAGCCGACCGCCAAGCCGTCGCGAGTTCATCCGCCGATTTCCCGGTCAGGGTCATCGCCCTCGACACTGCCGAAGCCGAAGGCAGTTCGTCCGGCTGGTGCGCGTGATCCGGCGCCTGCAGCTTATCTTTCTCGCTCCGCAAGATCGGCGAAGCCTGAACCTCCCGCAGGTCCTTCGCGACTTCCGACGTCTGGAACGCAAGGGTCTCGACCGGGCGGCCGCGGCCCGTGCCATGCACCTCGTCCACGCGCACCGAGAAGCGCCTCACCTCCGTGGCGATGTCGTCCAGCACCCGGTCGAGGCAGTCCCGGCGGAAGTGCGCGTAGTTCCAGATTTTGTATGGATACCCGAGTTCGTCCGCCAGCTCTCTCGGCCTGACGGTCCACGCCTTGCGCAGCTTCGCGTCGTAGCCCGCCCTCAGGGCGAGCCTAGGGTAAAGCCGCGCGGTGTATTTGGACTTGAACCATGGGAAGGCGTTGATCTCCAGCTTCGCGTAGCTGCTAGATTCAAGGATCAGCCTGCGGACGGGCGGCGGGATCATGTACTCGAGCACGGCCGCGCTTGAGCGCAGGTCCTCGGTGACTTCGAAGATCGCCAGCGGGAAGCGGCCCCGCTTCCTGAAGTCGCGTCCTCCGATGTCGTACGACACGAGCGTGCCGGCGATCCTGTTCAGGGACTCGACCATGCGGTCAACGTGGTCGACGCCGATGAACGCCTGGATGTCTCCGACCGCGATGCTGTGCCAGTCCTTCTCGATGCCGTCGTCTCTGGCGAACGCCAGCATCTGCTCGTAGACGGCTTGGTCATGCGCCGTCAGCCTGTCCTCGCCGGACACGCGCATGCCCTCGACCAGGTCCCGCGGCTTCTTCACCTGCGGCGACTGGCGCAGCCCCTCGTCCCGATCCGTCATTGCGGCATGGAGGTCCTTGGCCTGATGCCCCCTGATGTCGGCCCCTCTAAGCTTCTGTTCGCTCTTCCGGACGGAGACCTCCTTGCGGCCGTCTCTAAGCACCCAGCCCGTCTCTGTAACTGACATCCGCGTTCCCCTTGCGTCCCTCTTGCAACCAAGGGTCAGGCGTCCTCATGAAGACGTCAAGCGTCTATGTGTAGAATTTCTAATGATTCCACATAGACAGCTATGAATATTCCCGACATTCCTCCACATATATGAAGATATCTCTAGCTTTTAAAAGATTTGCATTCGTGTGTAATCACGGATTATTTCTCCACATTACGTATATGTGTAAGTATTTAAAAACTATCCACATAGAGGATGTCAAATTTGTTTACCGATGTAGATAAAAATGACAAACCTCCACCATAAGAAGTTGACCAGACAAGGCGGGCTCTGCGGAAAACGCCGTTTTCGATTCGGATACTCTATCAAGAAACCTAAAGGGATCCCGTGCCTGACGGCCACACGGATTCCGTTGCTCCGCTGACGGCTCCAGGCGAACTGAATCCGGCTCCCGTCCAGGGCAGTTCGTCAACGGGTGCCTCCGGCTGTGAAAGAGAAGGGCCGTGCGCTTCGCGGGTTTGGATTTAGGTCGAGCAGGAGGAAGGGCAGTGCCAGTCCTGCAACCGCCGCCAAGGATTCGAATTTGGATGGGCCGTGCTCACGAAACCTTGGCCGTAGGCTTCGAGGCTCCGCGTCAGGCGACGACCGGCTCCGTCACAAGGTTTCCGTCAACGCATGCCGAAGGCACCTTGCGAAGCCTTGCCGGGCTTTTCATGATCTAATGGTTTACGCGTAAATCAATGTTGAATCATGCGGTCGTTCGGGTCAGCATTGATCATGGATAGGGGAACGACCATGCAAGACGTCGACACGCTTTACGGGCTACTCACGAAACAGCCTCGCCACAGGACGACCCGGGAACTGCTCCCCGACGACCGGAGGGCATACCTTGCCGCGGCTGCGCGGAAGCACCGCCAGCGGCAGCGGGCGGCGCAGGAACAGGGGTCGCCGGAGCCGACTGCCCCGATTGTCCGAGCCGCGCTCGCCGACGCGGCAATCATGCTGCTCGCGACCGACGGATCGGGGTCGGAGGAAATCAGGAACTGGCTCGGCAAGGTATTCGCCGGCCGCGCCGGGGTTCCCGGTACGGTGACGGCCAAGGCGAGGTCCGGGCGACTGAAACCGAAGCTTCTCGATTTGAAATGATTTGTCGCTTGCGGGGGCGCAGGCGAGTTTGTGTCTCGTAGTGACGGTTCGTAGTGACGGGAGAGACGGAAATGCCGAGGACAGGACAACCGGGACGGGAGAGCCAGCGGGAGCGGATGCGCCGTTACCGGGAGCGGCTGCGCGTGGCTGGCCGCCCGGAGGCTTCGGCGGTCGACGTCGCTGTTGCCGCAGCCGTTGCAGGCTATGCAGGCCGAGCAGCGGCAGATTCCAAGATGGATGTCGAGGTCCTGAAGGGCCTGCTGTCGGATGCCGTCGGGCAGATGGTGTCGGTCGGCTACACGCGGCAGGAGGCCCGCAGGAAGCTGATCCGGCGCATTGGGCGCTTCTCGAATTCGGTCCCTGGCGAAGGGGCTGGACCGTAGCTTGGATACCCACCTGATTCCTGTGTTCCCCCCATTACTCGGGGACTTGGAATCAGGAATTACGAGTTGCTCATAGAGACGGGGGAACGAATGGAAATATCGCTTTGGGACGATCCGGAGGGTTTCGTCGAAGAATTCAATTCCGCGCCGGATGCTGTGCGCCACGAGCATTCGAAGGCTACCGGGACAAGGTCAAGATGCACGGAACTAACGCGGCCGTCCGCATTGACCCGGACGGCACGGTGACCGTGCAGAAGCGGTCTAGTGACATCAAGCCTGAGACAGACAACTTCGGATTCGCGTCGTGGGTGGAGGCGAACAAGGAGGTCTTTGCCCCGTTCCCGGCAGATGAAACGGTCATCGTTTACGGTGAATGGGCGGGTCAACGGGGCCGCAGCCTGCCGCTGCGGCAAGGAGGAATCATGACCGACCGTAAGAAACCGACCACAGCGGAATCCTTCCAGTCGCTGCTGAAGCTGATCGGCGCGGCCTTCTGGTTCCTGGTCGGCGTCGCTGCCATTCAGGCGCTCCGCGGCGACGCCGCGCTGACAAACACGCTGCTGCTCGCGGTGCTGCTGCGTCTGTTCCGGACGGAGATATGGATGGCAAGCATCATGGCCGTAACTATGGACGGGATCATGAAGCCATTCCGGAAGATCGCCCGCACCGCCAAGGCCGTCCGCCCGGACAACGACGACGACCCGTTCGAGGCCGATTTTCAGAAAAAGGCCGACCCATTCGACACGGCGTTCGGCGACATGCCGCACGTGGGATGGCGAGACCGGGACTCAGACAACGAGTGAGGTGGGGAATGACCGTCTCAGCTTTGACGGTAGATCGAATGCCCTGTCTCGCCGCGAGGATGCTCAGTGGCCCAGGCGACGACCTCCTCAGTCGGGACGACTAGCCGTTTTTGGCCCGTCGGCTCCCAGCAGTACTTGCCAGACTTCATGAAAAAATCGCCGTGTCCCTCGACGTTGATGCGGCCGGTCTTCGTTCGGCGGAGCGTGAAGGTGGTGAGGTTGTAGGTCAGGATGCCGCCGTAAGTCGTCCTGACGGCGGCCAGCGATCCTTCGGCTTCGTTGCGATAGTACCGCTCGATGTCCTGTTCCGTCTGGTCCACGCAAGGCGACAGCGGCTGGTTCCGGCGGTGCTCGTCGAGCGCCTTCTTCACTTCATCGGGGATGCGCCGGAGTGGTGGCAAAGGCAGCTTCATGATTAGTCCTTCAGAAAACTTGGCTCGTTGGCCGTATGGACAGAAACCTGGTAACAGAGGCGACTTTTCTTGCCGTCGCCGGTATTATTTGGAATGGCCCACGTTTTCACGGCATCCGGTGGAGCGGCTGCAGGAAGCCGAATACTTCCTCGTCAGGCTGCCGATGACGGTTGGACTGGAGTTCCAGGCGAACCTCAACGCGTTTCTGTCTGCCAGCCGCAGCGTGACCTTCCTTCTGCAATCGTCGCTGGCGCGCGTGCCGGGATTCGACGACTGGTATGGGCTCCGCCGTCAGGAAATGAGCGCGGATCCCTTGATGCTTCTTCCTCGACCTCCGGAACATCTCGCAGAAACAGGGACCCGTTTCATACGTCGATTCGGGACGACTAGACGGGTTCGTCGCAGGGCAGTTCCGTGTGCTCTGGGACTGTCGGGCCGGGACATCGCCGAATGTTGCGCCGAGCATGTGACAAAGCTGGCAAGGTTGCTGCCCGGCTACTTCGTCGATTTCCTGTTCATGCGTGTCCCGTCCGCGCCTTCAGCGAAGAAGGAATGGCAATCCTTCGGTACACGCTGCTGACGTTGAGGAATCCTTGGGCCTCCCCGGCGGCTATATCAGCGCCATAGATCACCCGGTCGGCGAAATGCTCCGCTATCTGCAAAGAGAACTCGAACCTCTGAACGTCGCCGAACTCGAGAGGCTCGCCAGCGGAAGGTTTCATCGTGACGGAGAGACGGTGGAGTTTTCGAAGGCGAGCGGCGGACATCTGGTGGACGACGTCGCCGCAACCATCCAGTCGTCCCAAGGGCCTGTCAGCCATCCGCGGAACGTGTTCATGGCTGCTGTCAAGAATCGCATCGACGACATGGACCGCTCGTAGACCCCTTCGTCCCTTGTGGCTTTCAGCCGCTCCCACAATCTTCATTGAGGGAACGGCCCGAAAGGCACTGGGGAACACATGGTCAAATCCGTCAACGAAGAGCCGCACGTCGTCCTGACCCGCTGGGGCATCATGCAGCAGAACCACATCGGCTTCCGCCTCGTCGGCGTTCACGCCGCCACGGGCATTCCGCGCATCACCAGCCCCGTGATCGCTTTCGAAGAATTCGGCATGACCGCGACCACCGAGTCCGGCCGCACCTATCGGCTGGAAGGCCCCGCCGACCAGGATGCCACCGTTCAGGCCATCCACGCGCACATCCGGCGCTGGGGATTAACCGTCCATGACGTCGCGCTCGCTGACGTTTCAGACCTCGCGCCGGCGCTGCCTCGGAATCCGCAGGGGAGTTGGCATTGATGGCGAATGATCCCACTAACGTCCGGCTCGTGAAGGCCGATGCCGTTGCCGATATCACGGCCCTAATCCTCGATCGCGGCTTGACCTTCGACAAGGCTGCCGAACTTGCTGGCATTGGCGTGGAGACGCTTTGCGGGATCGTCCATGATTTCCGCGTCGACGGCATCAGCCTGGATAGGTTGGACAAGATCGTCGAGGCGCTGGAAGCGGTCCCAGGGAGGAAGCTGTGATTGATATCTATTCGAGGCTGCCTGACAGGCTGCCGAGGGCTGTGGACGATTTCCCTTGGGACTTCAGGCCGGCGACGGCGAGTTCGTGATGTCGGCCCAGAACTACGACGGCGACACCCATCTGCCGTGGTCCTCGTGGGTTGAGTTCGCCGAGCAGGTCGTTGATGCCGACAAGACTGCGCGGGAGCCACCCATCAATGAGGTCGAGTGCTGGGACTCAGGCGACCGACCTGAGGTGAGCATCGTAATGGTTTGGGAGAAGGCGTGATGGAAGCCTCATTGACTGTCGTTGACCTCATCGCCGCCGCTCTGGATGCCCACTCGCTCGTTATGGTGAGCGCGGTCATCAAAGCGGCCGAAGACCACCTCGCGGCGCATGGGACGGAGGAAGCGGCCATCGACTACCTGACTTGCTCGAGGCCCTCTCGATAGCTGCCAACCAGGCGCTTGTCGGCCCCGTCACGGCGGCAGAGATCGTGTCCCGCGTCCATGCTGATGTCGCACTCATCGAGCGGAATATGTCGGGCCTGATCGACAGGGCCACGCTGAACCTGACGGACTTCTGCGAGATCAGGAGCGTTATCGGCCTAACGAAAAGGAGAAGGCGTACGAGGCCGTCGAGGCCTGGGAAAGCCCGGTGCCCCGTCCCTGAAAACAGGGGGTGGGTGTCGTAATTTTGACCCGGAGGGGCTGGGAAAACAGGGGATGCCATGACGGAGACGAACAGGACGACGACGAGCGAAGCTTACGACGCCGCCTTCAGGCTGATCCGGTCGGCGCACCGTAGGGACGGCGAGACGCTGCCGGCGAAAGCATGGTCATCCACCTGCCGGGCCCGTCCGGACAGGGACGACGACATCTTGCTGCTGGACTGCCTGCGACGGATGGAGGCAGCGGACGGACATGCGGGCCGCTACACCGGAACTTTCGTCTACGTGTCCTATCAGGATGGCGAGATCATCGACGAGCACACGCTGGGATTCAATACGATGGCGAAGATCGAATCCTTCCTGTCTCGGGTGAAGCCGGGACAGACCTGCAACGTTGGCTGGCTTGTGGACAGACACACCGGAGAAGTGCTCCGCTGGGAAGTCACCGGCTTCGGAGTTGGCCATGACGGGAAGTCCCGATGCAACTGGACCATGCGTCGGCAGACCCCATGCAGGGTCGCGAACCTCGGGCCGCCTTTCGTCGAGGGCTGACGCTCTCCCCTCGCGCGCCCGACCTCGACCCTCCCGGCAGGCACCCGCCCGCACGTACGCACATGTCTATTAAATGAAGCGCGCGGGGTGCAGCCGCTTCTGCTTCAGCCTTCCTGCAGGCCATTCAGGATTTCCGTCGGGCCGACCGTGAAGTTTTTCCGCTGCCCCCGGGGCCGTGTCAACAATTGCGGTGTCCGCGGCCCTATTATCAGAGGGCGGCCCCTGCGACCGGACGCCGCCGGCTCCGGCGTTGACGTCCCACGGTCTCTGGATGACCCTCTAGTGCACTGGGGCTGCGGGCAGCCAGGATCGGATCCTTGCGACACGTCTATGATGCCACGCCCAGCGGCCCGAATCCCGGGCCCCGGCGGCAGTCTTCGAGAAAGTATTTTTCGTCGTAGGCTCCAAGTTAAACGAGGTCATATTTCAATTCTTGGTCAGCAGATTTGAAGCTTGTCAACAATTGTGGAAGCGAACGTCAACAAAATAGTCCTTGCAATTCTGTCCGTCAGCGGACATCTTTGTTGTGTGAGCGGCAGAAAACGATGTCGATATCACAGGGAACTGCCCCGCATGGCGCGGATACAGGAGTAACTACTATGAATGAACTGAGCAACGGCGTGGCAAGGATCGTAGCGCTGATGAACGGCACCCAGCCGAAGAGTGACCGGGCTTGGAACCTGGCGGCTTTCGCAATCGACGCGATCCTCGAGGATGGCACCGAGCATCACACGGGCTGGGACGCATCGCTGGCGATCGAGTATGCAGCGCCGCAGGTCGAGGACATCGAGGACCTGACAGAGGATGAGGAAGTCGAGGCCATCGCGGCTGTCCGGGAGGCGATCAATAAGTTCGAGCAGCTGGCGGCAGCACCGCAGGGCATCGTCCTGGTCAACGCCGACAACGACTATGTCTGCGGCATCGGCAGGGATCTTGCGGACGCCCAGCACGAGGTCAACCTCGCCGCTGGCTTCGCGCTGAGCTGGGAGCAGGTCAGCGAGAGCGGCTTTTGCGGTCCGGCTACCGCGCTGGTGGGACGCTATCAATCATATGAGATCGGCCTTCTGGACTACGAGGCTGACGCCGGCGATTTCGTCCGGGCAATCGGCACGCCTCTCGGCTACTGGCTGGCTCGTGACGTCCTCGACGTTGACGAGGCTGCCTGACCGACACCACAGGGAACCGGGGCTTCGGCCCCGGCTGCCCCCTCCCGAGGGCCCTGCAGAAGCCTTCCGGCGGTGGCAGTCACCGATCAAGAAGGGGAAGAACATGGAAGATTTTGCATGCGAGCCGGCCGATCTGGAGGACTTCGTGCCGAAGATCGACGCCTCGGTGCCGGCTGACCTCGCCGACACGGTCGACGTCGTCGAACTAAACGATCCTCACACCGCGACGGTGTGGTTTACCAAGGTCGCTGCCGCGAGGCTCGGCGCAGAAGCGGTCACCCTGCGCTTCGGCAGGGACTCGTACACCGGGGAACTCACCCGTAATGACGTTGAGCGGTTCTACGAGTTCGCGCCGGGCTCGCCGACGGACGGAGCGCTCGGGGTCGCCTGGGCGGCTGCGAATCCGGCCGCGGCCGCGGTCGAGGCCGCCGAATGGGCGGCGCGGGCCGAGGACGAGGAAAGGGAGGCCGCCTGACAGCGGCAAGGGAACCCGGGCGCGTGGCCCGGCTGCCCCCTTCCGAGGGCCTTGCGAGGCCTCCGGCGGTGGCAGTCACCAGGAACGAGGAGAGTTGAGATGTTCGTGATCGTCGAAAAGAGGGAGTTCTTCGGGCCGCACTATGTCCGCGAACTCGTCAGGAACCCCTTGGGGCGTCCCGAAACATTCGCCGACAGGGCGACCGCTTTGGCGCGCGTCCGTGAGATGGACGGCCAGGAGTATCGGCTGGCCTACGGCGAAAGCGGCCGCCCGGCATTGCCGTGTGGCGGTCGGACATGGTCGGCCGCGAGTTCCGCGCCGAACTCGCCCGCGCAGCCTGACCCAAGGAACCGGGGCTTCGGCCCCGGGCTGCCCCCTCCCGTGTCCTGGGCGATTCCAGGATTCCGGCGGCGGCAGGCCGGCAACAGAAAAGGGGAACGAAAATGTTGACTGAGAAGGAAGCGAAGGCGGCGATCCTGACCGAGATGGCCGTTGTGGATGCGGTCAGGCAGCGGATCGATGCGCTGCGGGAGGTCCGCCTTCACTCGGCCGGCGCGGCCGGGCTGATGGCGGTGATGGCCGAGGCGGACAGCGTCCTTGCGGCGGCATACGAAGCGTTCGACAGAGTGATCGACGTCCTGAGCCGCGTGCCGATGGGACCGCTGAAGCGGGACATGCGTCAGCACGAGACCTGGGCGGTCCACCAGCTTGGTCGGGCCAGGGTCACCATCGCGGCGGTCGTCGGCGCTCTCGTCAGCGTCGCCGTCGACCTTGGCTACGACGCAGAGCGCACGCAGCGCCGCGCCGACGTGGAGCTCGCCCGCATCATGCTGGAGCGTGGCCGCGCTGCGGCACAGGCGGTCGCCGACATGCAGATCATAGGACTGACCCGTCCGCCGAAGGGCTGGGCGCGTTCGTGCGCCAAGCGACTGTCGGCTCTGCGCCAGCTCGAAGTCTGCGAGGCAGCGTGATGGACCCGAAGGCCCGCTTCAACCTGCTACGGGGCGACCTCGCGCTGCCCCTCGACGAACTCGCCAGGCTGCTGCGCAGGCCATACGGCACGGTGAAGGCTTGGGCCTCGGACAGCCGTCTGGACCTGATCCCGCCGGCTGACGTGCTGGCGGCGATGGAGGCCGAAATGGTCGGCCGGGCCATCGCCCGCATCCGGGCGGCCGGGTTCGACGTCATACCGCGCCGCAAGGCAGCCTGATCCGCAGCCTCCATCCACGAAGCCGCCGGCCCATCACCGGGGCTCTCGTTTTCCCGCGGGTCCATGTAGCCCACGGCCTCGTCGAGGGCACTCAGTGCCAACGTGTGTCGATCATTTTCAGCTGAATCAGCCGAAATAGGCCTGAACCCGCCCCGGTTGACCGGAGGCTGGTTTTTCCGATCGGCGCCCTGGTCACGCCCGCTGCACGCGCATCCGGCGCTTTGTGATGCCCCTACCGGCAGCAACGAATCCACGCCCATGCCCACGTCTGCCTGCTGGAGGGGCATGTCCGGAGGCCGTGGCAGGGGCACCGAAAGATTTCTGCGTTTGCCTGCTTGACGGATGCGAACACGAACGCAGGCTTTCAGGTAAGTTCACCAATTTCGCCTCTGGCCACGTAGCCGGGGCTTTTTGTTGGCGGCTTCGGCCTGCCACAGCCAGCGGCGCTTGTTCCCCCTCGCGTGGGACAGCCCCCTGTCCCACTGCCGCAGGCGCTCCCCATCAACGAGGCTTCATCGATCGTCGATCGTGCATGCGCCATGGCCATGGCTGCCCCCGACGCGGGCTGGTCTGCATGGCTATGCATTCCTGGACCCCTGGATCGTAGGCGGCGGTGTTCTCGCGCCCGTCATCGTCGCGGCGGTCCTGATCCACAAGTCACGCGTCAACAGTGAGCGCGCAGAGACCTACGCAGCGGCCGCCAAGGAAATCCAGCCATGACCGTAGTCATCCTCTGCATCGCCCTGCGCATGGACCGAGGCGGCGTTGGCGAGGTCACGCGCCCGGGTGCGCTCGATCACAACCGCGCGGTATTTCGGGATACCATGTCCGGCCGGCCCGGGAAGCGTCGGCGTGCAGGGAGTAGCGGAAGCCGAGCGCGTGCAGGCTGCGCCGGACCGCCAGCTCGGGCTTCGTGTCCTTGCCCTTGATCGCCGCCATCATGCGGGATCGGACTTCGGGAGTTACGGTATCGGTCAAAACAGTTCCGGCCTCGCTGTGGAGGCCGGAACATAAACGAATTCTACGGGATCAGGAACGCGGCGGCGGGACGCGCCTGATCAGCGGCCTCGGCGTGGGACCTGCGCGATCATATCGGCACCGAGGGCTTCCGCCTTCTGCTGCAGGTTCGCCGCCGATCCCGGCGCATGGTAGCAGCCGACTCGCCGCGGGTTCAAGGCAACCATGAAACCGGGCAGCACATGACGGACAGCGTTGCCGTCGACGGTTTCCCAGTGCTCCCATAACCCCGACGGGCGTTGCCGCGACTGCATCAGTCGGTCGTCTTCGACCTGTTTCGGGTTCGTCCTCATCGCGCTTCCTCCTGCCTGAAGCGCACCAGCGCCCCGTGTCCGAATTTCTTCTCGATGATATCGATAGCGGCCCCAACATTGTGGTCCTGCAGCGTGTTGATCGCATCCCAGGTTGGGATGCTGCCAGCCGACTTGCCGTAGGCCCTGACGGTCCACTGGGACTTGCCGACCAGGTCCGCGATCTCGGACGCCGACATCCCGCAGCGCTTCCGCGCATAGGTCCACGCCTGCCGCCGCCTGCGGACTTCGCATTCCGGCGTTGCTCTCCGGCCCATCACGCCGCCTGCCTTTGAGTCAGCATCGCGAGGACGCATTCGTGCGACCATCTGGCCTCGTCGTAGGCCTGAACGTCTGGCCAACTACGGGAATGCTCCGCCTGCCATTTCAGATCAACGACCAGGAAGGCCAGGACCTTTTCAGCCAGCGGCAACGCCCACCAAGGTGCAGCCCGCGCCCGGTCGACGACGTTTCCGGGCCGCACCGACGGCGACACGTAGACGACCTCGCCGTCGAAGCCTGTCACGTATCCGGCGCGGTAATCCGCGTGGTCACGCGTCTCGTCGAGGTCGTCCTCGTTATACCTACAGATCGGCGCGCGACCCGAGCCGATGTCGTCTATGTCGTAGAGATAGACGCAGGGGCTGAAAAAGGCGTCGGCGACCCCGCCGACGTTGTCCTCACCGAAGAGGTCCACTTCGTCCCAAGGCTCCATCACAGCTTCCTCCCAATCTGGTCCACTGCGACCTTGGCTGCGGCGACCCATTTCCTTCCAGCCTCGAGGCTTTCAACCTGCTTCGCGTAGTACTCTCGCTGCGCCGCGTCGTAGCGGTCAAGATAGCGGTACAACCCGTCGATTTCCGCTTTCGAAGGCACCTCGGGCCCGACCTCCCTCCAGAAATGCACGTGGTTGGCGAGGCTCATCGCCTTGAACGCCATCTCGCGCCACGCCTTGTCGGCGGCTTCCTTCGACAGGATGGCTTCCGCCTCGATCTTCGCAAGTTCCGTCATCGTTCCCCCTTTCGCCAGCTTCCCCGCCGGATCAATAAAAGGATTTGCCGAAGCCGAGACTATTTCAACCCCAATTGAGCACCTTTTTATTGTCAACAATTGCCATGTTACCAAACCAGTTGACGCGCCTGCTTTCCGCCAAGGCGTTTGTCTGTTGCATGTGGACACCATATTTTTCTCACATGAACACGGGAGGAGCGGGTGCTTCGGTTAATCCTCAGGGCAATACGGCAAATGATGGGCGGACTCGTCCGGCTTCCAGGCGACTTCTGCCGCTGGCTGTTCGGCGTGGAAGGCACTCCGCTGCCTCCAGCGACCGATGCCTTCGCCGATGAAGTCGACAGCCAGGCTGCCGAACTGCGGGAGCAGCTCGCCGCTCCGGCTCCCGAACCCATGATCGCAGTCAGGTCGATCGGCGGCCATATCCACGGCTACGCGACCGGCGACCGGGAATACAGGGATGCGTTCGATGTCGCCTCGATCCCGGAGAATGTCGCAACTGCGTTGCTGACGCTGGCACCCGACCAGCTGGCCCGCCTTGCAAACGCGGGGCCGGAACTCTGCGGACGGTGGGCTCTTGGTCAAAGAACCGGGCTTGTCGGCGTGCCTCCAGTCAAGCGGTGGACGCCGTCCGTGATCAGCGGGATGAAACCAGACGGAGACCCGGCGCCTGCTCTCTTGCCCGCAGGCGAAGCGCTGCCCGACATGCGACCGCGACGGGGCGCCTGATCTTGTGAACGATGTCGGCGAGGCTGCGGGAGACCATTAATTGGAATTCCCGAGCTAGAAATGCATGGCTGATCCCCGCCAATCCAAAGGCGCAAGAATACTGCCGTTCCAGTTATTGGACAAAAGAATTCAGTCCTTGGCGTACGGGGGTTTCCCTTGACGGCGCCGCTCCATCACCATTCGTAGGCATTTTCGAGAACCTGCAGGTTCTTCTCTCTAATTCGCTTGGTGACCTCGGCCATGCCCTGCTTGTTTCGGTACGCCCGAAGCGCGTCCTCGGCCTCGGGCGTTTCCTGCAAGAGGTCTTTGAATCTGTGGTGCAGATCGTCATCCATTCGCCGACGTGCTCCGGATCAACGCGTCGCGGCTGGCGACCGAGCGGCGGAGCTTGGCGACTTCGGCTTCCAACTCTTGAACGCGACATACAGCGGACCGGGCGAGGGCGAGGGCTTCCGACGAGGACCTCTGGGCGTTGATGAGGCGGGCGTGCCAAAGGCAGTTGGCCCGGCGCTCCCGTGCGTCCTTCATTGCGCCGAGGCCTGCCGCGTGCGCCTTGGCGACGACGCTTGCCCCGACTGTGGCGAGGGCGGCGAACTGCATCGCCGCGCCTGTAGCCGGACATGGGGCGCTGCGATGTTGCTGATGTGACATGTGACTTCTCCTTGGGCCGACGTGTAGCCGGCGGAAGGCACGGCGTCGACGCCTCCGGGCGAGGTTTCCGCAAGCATCCCTGGCAGGGATCTAATCCTGCACCAAAGATCCGATTCCCTGCACGAGATGCAGATGCCCGGATTCGTCCGCCTCAGGGAATGCTCTTGCAAGGTTGACCGACAAGTAGATGGTCGGCGGAAGCAACAGGTCACTGACCGAGAATTCGTCATGTTTGTCAGGTCTGATTCGGTTGGCTTCGGATCATTGCGCCATTCGCTTGCCGTGCGTTCGTCGAAGCCGCCGCGGCCAGGCTGGGTACTCTGCCAATTCATTTTCGTGGCCATCAGGTGCGGACCGGATCCAGTTCGATGATCCGCTTCCGCTTGGTCCCTGACAGTCTGAATCCGCGGACCGTGATGTCGAGCGCTTTGATGGCCTTGTCGAAGCCCTTTGGCATATTCTCGTCTGCTGGGACAACGAGAAATTTCGCCGCATCGCTGGCAGCAGCGTGCGTCACCAACTGCCCGATCGCGGTGTAGAGCTGCTGCCTGCCGACGCCGGTTTTGATCTCGTAGATCTCGGTGATCCTCCCGGCCCGACTGACGTAGCAGTCGATCAGCTGGGTGTTGTAGACTTTCTCGTCCAGCCTGCGCGCCGCGTGCCTTCGGCGACGACCATGTCGACGATCTCGCCATGATAGGTCTCGTAGGCGAAGGTTCCGCCACGCCGGCCGCTCTTAGTTCCGGAGAATTCCTTGTCGTAACTCTCGGACTCTTCCAGCCGTTTCCGGAACTCCGGCGTGTCCAGATCGCCCTTGGAAACGCCAAGTTTGAAATCCGCGACCTTCTTGACGTAGCGCGCCAGACGGCCCACGAAACCCACGTCTGACATGTTTCCGACTGGTATGGCCTTGCGGAACCGACCATCTTCGCAAAGGACTTTGACCATGCGGATGTTCGCAGCGAGCAGGAAGGCCTGCTGTCCAATGCCGGGACGGCCGCCGCCGACCGCGGCATCGTGCATCAGGTGGATGTCGCCAGTCTCTTCGTCTTCGGCGAACGCCCCGGCGACCTGCCAGCCATTGGCGTCAGAAGGAACGTTGATCTCGACTGCAATGAGCTGCATTTTTCGGTCGGGTTCGAAGACGCCGAAGGCGTTCCAGTATCTCGGGATCGTCGTGTCCTCAGGAGTCTTGCTGATCAAAGCCCAAAGCTCGCCTTCGCCGGCTGAGAATAGTTCGCGGTCGCGGTTGCCGCCCTTGAAGCCGATCCTTCGCGTCCCCTGCGTCGGCAGCGAATCCTTCACGATCCGCGCAAACGTTTCCTGAGCAGCCTTCTTCGCTTTCGTCTCTTGAATCAGCCTGAGCATGTCGTCCCCCCGTTTTCCAGACCTAAGCATTTCCATGCGGCGAACGCAACGTGGGCCGACAGCGATCGCTGTTCTGGCTGGTCCCGGAATCGAGCGGAACAGCCCGATTTCCCGTGGGTCCAAGTGCCACACGTCCCCGCCGAGGCAACTCAATGGGCCTGCAAATCGCTCCTTTTATTGACAAGCTTGCTCAACGGCCTGATTTTCAGCGTTTGGAACCTGTCCTGGCTTCCGCCAGCGGCCGGCATGCAGCAGCCATCTGCGCGCCAACCTCGCCGGGATGTGGGCCTGCGACATGCCGATCCGGCAGTTCGCCGAGGGACTTGGCTCTGCGAGTTTCGCGACCATCCGGCACCCGGCCGGCGCGGCGCGCTCTCATCGGCTCCAAGATGTCCCAGGTAATTTCCGCACGCCAGGTCAAGATGGGCCCCGGGCGCGTGCTGCAGGCGCAGACGAAGGCTCGAAACCCTCGGTGGGAAAGTCAGGTCGGCGCTGAATCTGAGGACACCGGCCGGAGTGATCGACAGATACTGTTGCCTGAACAGGAAAGGCCGCAGGGCAACCTGCGGCCTTTCGGATGTTGCACCCCCAAGATTCATATCACGCTCCAGCATAAGCTGTTGACGTGCCATCGTGGGTCGGCTACATATGATCTTGCCCCAGCAAGGCGTAATCTAATGCAACCGAAAGGGTTCAACATGCTAATCGTACTAGACCAAGCCGACTTTGCCAAGCTCAGCCCATCAGTGCGCGCGGAGATCCTCGGTAGCTTCAACTTGTCGAAGTCCCCGAGGCCGGAACTGATCGTAAGCGATGGTGACTATGACGGCATCGACATGACCGACGTCGTCGACCTCGACGATGAACAGGTCCGATACTGGATGGAGGCAGCACAGGAAAAAACCAAGGATGGACTGCGTGTCATCGCGGAGCATGGCCCTGTTCTCGAAGCGTCGCTGCTCAGTGACGCGGGCATTGACAACATCCCGCACTTCCAATCTCGGACGACCATCCGGACCCGCACCGTCACGAAGAATAAGCGCGCGTTCATGGTCGGCTGGGACGAACCATGGAAATGGGACGGCAACCGACCGATTGTGGGACGTTACGCGGTCACCGGGATGACCTTCCGCTCACTCCGGAAGTACTTCGGCCTGGACTGATCAACGAATGAATGAAGGCGGCCGGGAGCAACTCCCGGCCGTTTTTTGTGGGATGCAAACCGCCCAATGAACCTCCTCCCGATTGGGGAGGTTTCGTGGAAATAGATCTGCATCTCACCTTGCGGAGACAAATCCCTCTTCAGGGAACTGAAGAGGGATGACATGAATCTAAAAGGCTTGCTGTCACAGGACAGAAGTGCACTGGAGTGCTGGCTGAGTGACGTCGCCGTGGAGAACCAACCTGGCAGGAACCGGAGGTCACTCTCGAACGCTGGGCCTTCGTCCGACATCCGGCAGGCACAATCCACATCGCTGGGCTGCGTGATGGAGCGGATCGGCCCTCGCGCATGCTCATGTGAACGAATATAGTATCGTTCAATCGGGT
Organism: Mesorhizobium sp. B2-4-17; assembly: GCF_006441275.1. Taxonomy (NCBI): domain Bacteria; kingdom Pseudomonadati; phylum Pseudomonadota; class Alphaproteobacteria; order Hyphomicrobiales; family Phyllobacteriaceae; genus Mesorhizobium; species Mesorhizobium sp. B2-4-17. Next base: position 57,247 of record NZ_VFUX01000037.1, read on the forward strand.
CGCCTTGACGGCTGAGACAGCCAGCGGGCGCCTCTACCGTCTCGTCGAAGGCGGCTACGCTCCCGCGGTGGGCAGGCTCCTGGCAAATGTCTTTTTCGGCCGCGAGGTTGCCGGCCACACCACGCACCTGTCTCCAGCCGAGCTCGAACTTGCCTTGGTCGAGGCGGCCTCTGCCTTCCGACATTAGCTGTGTTGCCGGACCCGCATTCCTTGGAATGCGCCCAGCCACAAGGATTGCACTTCGCGCTCGCGGCCGAGGACTTCGCAGGCAAGCAGTTTGGCAAATACCTGGCAATGAGTATTGACCGCGCACTTAGCTATCTTGCGGCTGGGCGAGAGATTCGCCGGTGACCGTGAGGGCGATCCAAGGTCGTGGACAAGGCATCGAGGTCTTCGCCGGTCCGGTCAGTTCCCCACAACGCCCGAAGCCGAGCGCTGCCTGACGGGCGCACCTGTCTCACCTTCGCGGACATCATCGACACACCGATCGAATGAAACGGCGCTCGAATTCGTCGAAGGCAAGTTGCCATCGTCCGCCGCTAGATTTTGCCCTGCGCTAGCAGCCAGTCCCTGTCGGCCTTCCAGGAGCGCACTTCGCCGAGATAGAATGCGATCTCTCCAAGGCGATGATAGTCTGCCGGCCTTCGTTCCGTGATGGCCTCCACGTTACGGTGCTCTCGCTTTCTCATGTGCTCGAACACGGCCAAGAATCTTCTGATCACGAACCCATCGTCGTATTGCCGCATGAACGTTTCATAGGCAGCGGTTGGTGTCAGCTTGCCGGAAACGTACACACACGGGTCGTGTTCTGGACGCTCTTCAATTTCAGAACCGTAAATGTCGTATTCCCGGTCCCGGGGTCGTATTCGCTCCAACACGACGACGCCTCCCTGCGCCTCGGCCAGATCGCGGGCCCGCTCGAACTCGCCAGGCTGGCGCCCACCAGTCGCGGGGAATCTGCGAGGCGAAGTCCTTGGCCAGGGGCTGCCCAACTCCTCAAGGCTGTAAACGTCATATGCAAACTTCGCGGGTCGAATATCGTCGCTCGCGTAGATACTCCCGTAGCTACGATCGCACCCATAGCTTAAGAGAACGCTGTAGCCGTGACTGCATAGCAACCAGGCCTCCTCCTCGATTCTGTCGTCGAGGTCTCCCCGTTCGGCTCCCGGCGGGAAAGGCCGCTCACTTGCCCGCTTGTTCCAGGCATCGATGGCCCGCATGAGCGGCGCGCTCATAACGTCCTTGATCCGATCTTCCTCCCAAGCGGGCATTGCCCACGCGTCTCCCTCGCTTTCATCCCGGGCTGATGAAGGCTTGAGTTTGGACAAATCAAGGTTGCCGGTCATCTTTATCTCCTCCAAGCCTCAAGCGACCGTTTCGACGCGGCAGCAGCCGTTCGAATCTGCGAAAATTTCCCAGTGCGCGATCCAGCTACCGTTCCTAGCGCAAGTTTAACATCGTATTGCCACCTGTCGGTTTTCTGGGCCAAGACAGCTCTCTTATGTCTCTCCAAAAATTGTGTTGGTGATCCAACTGAATTGCAACAGCTATTTTATTGACGAAGATGAATGGTGGAATTCTCAAGCGGCTAAGACAGGCGGGAAAATATTATTCTCTTCTCAATTTGTTCTTGGATCTTTGGCGCCTATCTGAATTGCAAACGCTTCAGCAGCGGCCTGACCGAAGGACCCGCCTATCGAAACATGCCTCAGCCTGATCAGGCGACCCCGATGTCGAAAATGGTCGTCCGAGGGTGGGGCGACGTCAACCCCCGACACTGGCCACGCCATTCGGATTGCTCAACGAGGTTAACGGCCCCGCCTGTGCCCCTGAAGACCGCTCGGCGGATCCTTTTTCAAATCTCCTGCGCGGGTTGAAGAAGGCTGGGAAGTTCGCAGCGCATGACTGCCAGGCTCACCTATGCCCGGATCGCCTGGCGCGCCGCATAGGATTCGAAGACGGCGCCTATGTTAGTCTCGGCAACGACAACGGCGTCTCCAAGCGTGACCTGAAGGCGCGCAGGCTCCCTGCCGAGCCGACTGCCGCTAGGGAAATCCACCCGCCTTTTCGCCTTACTTCGCTTGAGATCTGCGCCGGCGCTGGCGGACAGGCACTCGGGCTTCACGCAGCCGGTTTTGACCCCTTGGCTCTGTACGAGCGCAATCCCGCCGCCGCTGAAACCCTGATGGCGCCGGTGGTTTGGCCCGGTCCATTGCGCCGCCGCTCGCGGTTTGTTGCTTGCCGATTTCAATGTCAGCCATGATCTTCTCCCTCGGTCCTGCAAAACCATTTCCGAGCGATCACCGTATCCTCCGGTGTAAGCTCATGCCCAGCTTCGAGGATGTGCGCGTCCAGCGTCGCGCCGGACGCCGCGAACCAATCCGCCAGCCGCGATCCGTCGCCCAACGGATCGCGCGAGCCGGAGACCATCAGAACGTCAACGTTGCCCAGGTCGGCCGTGGGCAAGGTCTCCAGCACCGGCATT
>NZ_VFUX01000038.1:0-58652 GCF_006441275.1 Mesorhizobium sp. B2-4-17
GGATGGTTACCTGGCGCCGCTCGACCCGAATTTCGGCGGTTGTGGCCGCACCTTATCGGGCGAGGATGGCGGCTACGTCTTCCGCACCGTCAAGCCCGGACCGTATCCCTGGCCGAACGGCCCCAACGACTGGCGCCCGGCACATATCCATTTCTCGGTTTTCGGCCATGGTTTCGCGCAGCGGCTGATCACGCAGATGTATTTCGAGGGCGACCCGCTGATCTGGAAATGCCCGATCGTGCGCGGCATCGCCGACAAGGCGGCCATAGAGGCGCTGACCGCAATCCTCGACACGCAGGCGACCATTCCGATGGACGCGCTCGCCTACAAGTTCGACATCGTGCTGCGCGGGCGGCGCTCATCGCTGTTCGAAAACCGGCTGGAGGGCAATTGATGGCCCAGTCGCTCGACCGGCTCAGGGAGAGCCCCTCGCAGACCGCCGGACCCTACGTCCATATCGGGCTGACGCCCAATTTCTGCGGCATCGGTGGTGTCTATCCCAGCGACCTCGGTGCAACCATGGTCAACGACAGGACCAAAGGCGAGCGCATCAAACTTCACATCCGGGTCCTCGACGGCACCGGCACGCCGCTCAAGGATGCGCTGATCGAGATCTGGCAGGCGGACGCGGATGGGTTTTACAATTCGCCGGCCGAATTGCGCGGTGCCGCCGATCCGAACTTTTTTGGCTGGGGTCGTTGCCCGACCGACATGGAAACCGGTCTCTGCGCCTTCGAGACGGTCAAGCCGGGCCGTGTGCCTTTTCCAGATGGCCGTCTGATGGCGCCGCATATCACACTGTGGATCGTGGCACGCGGCATCAATGTCGGGCTCAACACCAGGCTCTATTTCTCCGACGAGGAGAAGGCCAATGCCGAGGACCCTATCCTTGCGCGCATCGAGCATCGCCTGCGCGTGCCGACGCTGATCGCCGAGCGTCAGGGCAGTACCTACGTCTTCGATATCCATTTGCAGGGCGAAAAGGAGACGGTCTTCTTCGACAGCTGACCGTGGCCGCCATGACCGTTTCGCCCTTCGATCACCCGCTGCTTTCCGGCCTGCTCGGCGATGAAGAGGCGGCCAGGTATTTTTCCGTCGAAGCCGACATCGCTGCGATGCTCGCTTTCGAGCGGGCACTGGCCGAAGCGGAAGCCGAGCGCGGCGTCATTCCACGTGATGCCGCGGCGGCGATCGTGAAAGCACTGGGATCGTTCCGGCCGGATACGTCGGAGCTGAAGGCGGGCGTCGCCAAGGACGGTGTGGTGGTGCCGGAGTTGGTGCGCCAGATCAAGGCTGCTGTCGGAGTGCCGCACGATACGTACGTCCATTTCGGCGCGACCAGCCAGGATGTCATCGATAGCTCGCTGGTGCTCAGGCTGCGCGGCGCGGTCGACCATATCGGCCTGCTGCTCGGCGAGAACATCGTGCGCCTCACCGGGCTGGAACTGGAGTTCGGGAGCCGCGAGCTCATGGCGACGACGCGCATGCAGCCGGCAATACAAATAACTGCGCGGGATCGGGTCGTTTCGTGGCGGGTGCCGCTTGAGCGTCACCAGGAACGCCTGAAAGAGCTCTCGGGTCGGTTGCTAGTGGTTCAGTTCGGCGGCGCCGCCGGCACGTTGGAAAAGCTCGGCGGCAAGGCCGGCGCGGTGCGCGCCGCGCTCGCCGCCAAGCTCGGTCTTGCCGATGCGCCGCAATGGCATAGCCAGCGCGATACGCTTGCCGAATTCGCCGCCTGGCTGTCGCTGGCGACCGGCGGCCTCGGCAAGTTCGGACAGGACGTCGCGCTGATGGCGCAGACGGGCTCCGAGATCAAGCTGTTGGGCGGCGGCGGTTCCTCGGCCATGCCGCACAAGCAGAATCCGGTGAAGGCGGAAGCATTGGTGGCGCTGGCGCGCTTCAACGCCACGCAGCTCTCCGGGATGCATCAGGCACTGGTGCATGAGCAGGAGCGCTCCGGCGCGGCCTGGACGCTGGAATGGCTCATCCTGCCGCAGATGGTCGTGGCGACCGCGGCCGCGCTCAGGCTTGCGGCCGAGTTGGCCGGACAGATCGAGAGCCTCGGTCATTGATGCGCACACGCGTCGCCATCATTGGGTCCGGACCGTCCGGCCTGCTGCTCGGTCAGTTGCTCGCCACCATTGGCGTCGAGACGATCATGCTTGAACGGTCGAGCTGCGAGCATGTGCTTGGACGTGTGCGCGCGGGTGTGCTCGAACAGGGCACGGTCGATCTGCTCGGCCAAGCGGGCGCGGCGGACAGGCTGCACACCCAGGGCCTGCCGCATGCCGGCATCTCGCTCGCCTTCGATGGCCGCGCGCATCGCATCGACATGGCAACGCTTACCCGCGGCAAGCATGTCACCGTCTATGGCCAGACCGAGGTGACGCTCGATCTGATGCAGAAGCGCGAAGCGGCGGGACTCCCGACCGTCTTCGAAACATCGAATGTCGCGCTGCATGATTTCGGCGGCGCGTCGCCCTTCGTCACCTACGACAAGGACGGCCTCACGCGTCGCATCGACTGCGACTTCATCGCCGGCTGCGACGGCTACCACGGCGTCAGCCGCAAATCGGCGCCGGAAGGCGCGCTGAAGACGTTCGAGCGGCAATACCCATTCGGCTGGCTGGGCGTGCTGGCGGAGGTGCCTCCGGCCGACCACGAGCTGGTCTATGCCAATCACGAGCGCGGTTTTGCGCTCTGCTCGATGCGGTCGCCGCAACGCAGCCGCTACTATGTGCAGGTTCCCGCCGATGAGCGCGTCGAGACCTGGTCCGATGACCGGTTCTGGGACGAGTTGCGCGGGCGCCTGCCGCCACGGATAGCGGCCGCCGTCACCACTGGGCCGTCCTTCGAGAAGTCGATCGCGCCGCTGCGCTCCTTCGTCGCCGAGCCGATGCGCTTCGGCAGGCTGTTCCTGGTCGGAGACGCCGCCCATATCGTGCCGCCGACTGGCGCCAAGGGCCTCAACCTCGCTGCCAGCGACGTGCGCTATCTGTTTGCCGGACTTCGCGAATTCTACAACGGGAAGTCAGAGGCCGGGCTGGACGCCTATTCGTCAAAAGCGCTGGCGCGAGTCTGGAAAGCGGTGCGCTTCTCCTGGTGGATGACGACGATCCTGCACCGTTTTCCGGAGACAGGCGAGTTCGGCCAACGCATCCAGGAAGCCGAGCTCGACTATCTCGTAAATTCCAAGGCTGCATCCACGGCATTGGCCGAAAACTACGTCGGCTTGCCCTATTGATCTGCCTGGACGGTCAGATCCCCTCCAGTGCGATGGCGATGCCCTGGCCGACACCGATGCACATGGTGGCCAAAGCCAGCTTGCCGCCGCGCTCGCGCAGTTCGAGCACCGCGGTACCCGTGATGCGCGCGCCGGACATGCCGAGCGGGTGGCCAAGCGCGATCGCGCCGCCATTGGGGTTCACATGCTCCGCCTTCTCGGAAATTCCGAGTTGGCGGAGCACGGCAATGCCCTGGGAGGCGAAGGCTTCGTTCAATTCGATGACGTCGAACTGTTCGGGTGTCAGGCCGAGGCGGGCGCAAAGCTTCTTCGTCGCCGGCGCCGGTCCGATGCCCATGATGCGCGGCGCCACACCGGCGACGGCACCGCCGAGGATACGGGCGATCGGCGTCAGGCCATGCCTCTTCGCGGCTGCCTCGGACGCGATGATGAGGGCGGCAGCGCCGTCATTGACGCCGGAAGCGTTGCCGGCGGTGACGCTGCCGCCCTGGCGGAACGGCGTCGGCAGTTTGGCCAGCGTCTCAATGGTGGTGCCCGCGCGGGGGTGTTCGTCCTTCACGACGATGATGGCGTCGCCTTTCCCTTGCGGGATGGTCACCGGCGTGATCTCCTTCGCCAACCGGCCATTGGCTTGCGCGGCGACCGCCTTGTCCTGGCTGCGTACCGCGAAGGCGTCCTGGTCGACTCTGCTGACGGAAAAATCCTCGGCGACGTTCTCGCCGGTCTCGGGCATGGAGTCGACGCCATACAGCTTCTTCATCAGCGGGTTGACGAAGCGCCAGCCGATGGTGGTGTCGTAAATCTCGGCATTACGTGAGAAGGCGGTGTCGGCCTTCGGCATGACGAAGGGCGCGCGGCTCATCGATTCGACGCCGCCGGCAATCATCAGCTCGGCCTCGCCTGATTTGATGGCGCGCGCGGCGATGGTGACGGCATCCATGCCCGAGCCGCACAAACGGTTGACGGTCGAACCTGGAATGTCCTGCGGGAGGCCGGCAAGCAGCAGCGCCATGCGCGCCACATTGCGATTGTCCTCGCCGGCCTGGTTGGCGCAGCCATAGACGACGTCATCGGCGGCCGCCCAGTCGACGCCGGCATTGCGCTCGACCAACGCCTTCAACGGAATCGCGCCGAGATCGTCGGCGCGGACGGAGGACAGCGCGCCGCCGAAGCGGCCGATGGGCGTGCGGATGTAATCGCAGATGAAGGCTTCGGTCATCTAGGCAGCTTTCCCTTTGGCGGCCCCTTGATGCGCCGCCTTGGTGCGGGCCTGCAGGTCGCGCAATGTCTTCAGCTCGAGTTCCGTCGGCGTCGGCGTCTCGTCAAGGGCCTGGGCGAACTTGACCGTCCAGCCACAGGTTTCCTGCACCCGCTCGCGGCTGACGCCTGGATGCAGCGAGACGACGGTGAATTCCTTAGTTACCGGATCCGGTTTCCAGATGGCAAGGTCGGTGATCAGCAATGTCGGACCGGCGGTCTCGATGCCGAGGCGCCGGCGATGATCACCGCCCTCGCCATGGCCGAAGGAGGTGAAGAAGTCAATCTTCTCGACCATGCCGCGCTTCGACTGCGCCATGGTGATGTAGACCTGCCTCGACGAGGTGGCGATCTCCGGCGCGCCGCCGCCGCCGGGCAGGCGGGTCTTGGGATGGAAATAGTCGCCGATGACGGTGGTGTTGATGTTGCCGAACTTGTCGAGTTGGGCAGCCCCGAGGAAACCGATCGAGATGCGGCCACCCTGCAGCCAGTAGCGGAACATCTCCGGCACCGCGACGGTAGTGACCGCGGTTTCGGACAGTTCGCCGTCGCCGATCGACAGCGGCAACACGTCGGGCGCGGTGCCGATGGTTCCGCTCTCATAGATCAGCGTGATGTCGGGTGCATGCGTCAGCCTCGCCACGTTGCAAGCGGCGGAGGGCGCACCGATGCCGACGAAACAGACATCGTTGTTCTTCAAGGCGCGGCTGGCGGCGATTGTCATCATCTCGTTCGGGGTGAAGCCCATATCCTTCGCGTCGCTCATGCGGCTTTCCTCAGATGCTCGACTCGACCGGCAAAGTCGTCCCCGCTGCTCTCGATGACGTTCTTCTGAATCCAGGCCTGGAAGCGGTCGCGGTCGGCGGCGATCTCGTCCCATTCCAGATAGGCGGCGTTGTCGCGCTCGTAGTAGCCATTCGCGTAGGAGGGGTGCGAGCCGCCCGGCACGACCGAGATCGCCGCGATCGTCCAGTTCGGCAGCACGGTAAGATTGGGATGGAGGTCATCGAAATTGTCCACGACTTCCTCGACCGTCACCACGGCGCGCTTTGCGGCAAGAACGGCCTCCTTCTGGATGCCGATGATGCCCTCGACCAGCACATTGCCTTTTTTGTCGGCCTTCTGCGCATGGATGAAGGTGACGTCGGGCCGGATCGAAGGCACCGCCGCCAGCACCTCGCCGGTGAACGGACAGGTGACCGACCTGATGTTGGGATTGACGTCAGCCAACCCGGCGCCGCGATAGCCGCGAAACACGGCACAGGGCAGGCCGGCCGCGCCCGCTTCATAGGCGTTGGCCATCCCGGCATGGCTGTGTTCCTCGATCTCGATCAACCGGGGGAAACCGTTCTCGATCGCATCGCGGGCGCGCCGCAGCAGGCCGACGCCGGGGTTGCCGACATAGGAGAAGACGATTTTTTTCGCCATGCCCATGCCGATCATCTGGTCGTAGATCAGGTCGGGCGTCATGCGGATCAGGGTCAAGTCGCGAAACCCCTGGCGGATCGCCTCGTGCGCTGCCGCCGTCGGGATCAGATGGGTGAAGCCTTCGAAGGCAACCGTGTCGCCATTGCTGAGGTTCTCGGCCACGGCCTGTTTGAGCGGCAGGAACTTGACCATCTCGATGGCTCCACCAGCCTATGAAAAGTTCGCATTGCGAACGTAAGTTTTATATGAGATACTCTTAACCTAGGTCTATTTGCAGAGTCAACGCCAATCCGGGGGCGGCCGTGAAAGACGAGACAAGTTCGCGAGATCACGTCGGCTCGCTCGAGCGCGGACTGGCGGTCATGGAGATCTTGGCCCGGCATTCCGCCGGCATGACGCTGACCGAGATGGCCGAGGAAGCGGGGCTGACCCGTGCCGGCGCCCGTCGCTTCCTGCTCACGCTGGCCACGTCCGGCTATGCGACGCAATCCGGCCGCCTGTTCTCCCTGTCACCGCGCCTCCTGACCGTTGCCCGGACTTGGCTTGGCGGCGCCTCGCTATGGACGTTCGCGGTGCCCATCATGCAAGAGGTTGCGGAGCAGTTCGATGAAGCCTGCAATGCTGCGGTGCTGTCGGGGGAGGACGTCGTCTATGTCGCACGCATTCCAGGCCGCCGTATTCTGAGTGTTGCGCTCGACGTCGGCACCAGGCTGCCCGCTTACTGCACCTCGATGGGCCGCGTACTGCTTTCCGGCCTGGCAGCCGATGCGCTGGGAACATTGCTTGCCGGAGCGAAGATCGATCGGCGAACGCCGAAGACGATCACCGATCGGGCGCTTCTGGCCAAGGTCATCGATCGGGCGAGGACGGACGGCTTTGCCATCGTCGATGAAGAGTTGGAGCTTGGCCTGCGCTCGATCGCCGTGCCGATCAGCGACCGCACGCGCCGCATCGTCGGCGCCATTAACGTCTCTACTCAGTCGGCGCGCTTCTCCGTCGAAGCGATGAAGCACGAGATCTTGCCCGTGCTGCGCAAGGCAAAGGGGCGAGTGGAGGAATTTTTCCTGGTTTGAGAGTAGAGGGTGTCGAGGCAGACGCTAACCGATGGCGGTCCCGGTCTAACCGGGGCGGTTTTTTTGCGTTTCGACTGCGGGAGTTTGCGGTCTACGACAGGCGTGATCGACCCGCCAAGTCCGGCAGCGAAGCATGAACCGATGCTATCACGTCCGGCAAGCCAGACACGGGCAAAGGATTGTTGCTGACATATGCTGAGACAATGTCGGCCGTTAGCCGCCGACCGCAGCGAGATCGTTGCCGACGTCGCCAACGATACAAGCTTGCAAATGGCTTCCATGCCTAGCACTAGCGCGGCCCCGCTGGTGTCGTCGTGGCAGTCCGGCGCGGCAGCACTGCGTTATGAGGTGGATTGGCGTCGAACGTCTGCGCCCAGGCGCGGTGTCGATGATGATGGCGTCGAATGGGGCGTGGACGAATCGAGCGGAGCCTGACCACCATGGATGCCGACGAACAGAGGCAATTTGTCGAGGACGTCGCCGATACATTCGTTGCACTGCAGGCGAAGGAGGTCAAGCCGCTGACCGACAGGCTATGGGCGCTGCGTACAACGCGCTCTTGCGACGCCTACCTTTCCGCTCGGCCGTCGGCTTGCTGACATTGTGTCAAATCCAAGAGACACGCCCCGCCGAGGCCGTCTGGAACAGCGCGAGCTTTGGCTTGAGTGATTCCTCAGTTTTGCTTTCGGTCACGGCAAGGGCTTACCGTCCGGCCCCAACTGCTCGATCTTTGCGTCCCCATCGACGGAGACCGTCGCCTGTAGCCGCCGCCGACCCTCAGTGTCTATCAGCACGGTGCCCGAGCCACCCTGGTTGTTGAGAAATAGATAGGCCGAGGCACCGCCCGGGCGATCGAATTTGACATGCGCGCCCTTGTCGTCGATCTCAAGCACTACGCCAGGACCGGAAGCGAGCGGATTGGCAAGTGTGACTGCAGGGCGCCCCGAAGCGTCCGTACGCGCGGTCATGGCAGGTTTGCCGTCGGGGTTTAACAAGACGATCGTGGGCACGCCGTCCCAGGCCGACAGCAGGATGCGGGGATGACCTTGGGCATCCACGATCCGGACTTCCTCGGTAATGACGGGTTGGCTGGGCGGTAGACTGTTCATGAACTCGCTCCTTATCATTGTGTCTCTCGTTGGGATCGACGTCTGAAACGGTCAGCGTCTGGCTTGTGCCGGCCAGTGTCAGCATGGCGATGCCGCCAAAGACCCAACGGAACGCGGCACGCACTGCCGTCGCCGACAGATCGGTTGCATGGGCTCGATAGTTATCACCAGCGCGGCAAAATTGGCAGTCGCGACGCCTGCCAGGACCCGCACGAGCGGCGATGTCCTGTCGATGTCAAGCCCGAGACTGAGTGCGGCCAACATGGCGAGAGCCGCCCCGACAAAATGGACTGTGCCTGCAACGCCCGGCACGAAACGACCTATGACCTCGTCGGAAGCCGCGCGCATGCAATCCTTGGGCGCGGTCTCGCCGATCATCACCTGGGCAAGCGTCATCAGCCCACCCCCGCCCAAGCCCCGGAGTCGATCATCGCGCCCTTGCGCCCGATCGCGTCGCCCGTCGTCCGTACACGCGGCTGCGATGGTGGCTGCCAGCAGCGGTTTCGCAACCCAGGCGATGTGGGCGTGCAGAGCAGTCGCCACAATCGTCTGGTAGAGCACTGCCGAGGAACATGGCGGGTGCGACCGGTGCGAAGGCGGCGACGAATCGATCTGCGCCGGCGTCTCGGTAGCAGCTGGAGCCGAAACAGGTCGGCCAGAAACAGCCGGGTCGGCATCAGGTGGTATGGGAACCACCTCGGTCACAAGGCAAGCCGCAGCAACGCGCGCAAACCGTATGCGAAGGCGGCAACCCCGCTTGAGGAGAGCAGCCACAAGCCTGCGAACCAGCAGAGCTGCCGCGCACGCCCGCTCACGTATCCCACCCTGTCTCGGGCGTGCGCCCGCGAAACACGTAATAGGCGAAGGCGGAATAGGCTAGCACCACGGGTGTGACCACGACGGCACCGATAAGCAGGAAGATGTGGCTTTCGGTCGCGGAGGCCGCCTGCCAAAGTGTTAAGCGGAACGGCACCACGTCGGGGAAGACGACCAGCGCCAGGCCGCCGATACCCGACAGCATCATGACGATGGCAGCGAAAAAGGGAGCACCATCCGCGCCCCGACCGACGCGCATCCAGCAAAAGCCGGCCGCCAGCAGGAAGACCATATCCGGGAAGGCGAACGCCACGGGCCGCTCTTTCCACGCCTCAGTGATCGCCGGCTGCACGAACGGGGCGAGGATCCAGGCGGCCGCCGCGAAAAACACCGTGATCGGCAGCGCGAACCGCAACGCACCTTGCGCAAAGGCGTGCATTTCGCCGGTGCCCTTCATGTAAAGCCAGCCGGCGCCAAGGACGATGTAACCGGCGACCAGGGCGACCGCACATAGCAGTGGAAACGGCGAAAAGACATCGCCGACGCTGCCTGCGAAGGCTTCGCCGTTTACTGCTACTCCCTGGATCAATCCGCCGACAATCAGCCCTTGCATGAGGGCGGCAAGGATGGAGCCGAGACCGAAGGCAACATCCCAGCGACGACGGCCGGCGACCTGTTGAACCCGGAACTCGAAGGACACGCCACGAAGACCAAGCGCCAACAACATAATGATCAGCGGCAGGTAGAAGGCCGGGAGCAGGATGCCGTAGGCGATCGGAAAACCGGCAAGCAGACCGACGCCCGCCATGATCAGCCACGTCTCGTTGCCGTCCCATGTTGGCGTGATCGAGGCGACCATGCGATCACGCACGGCTTCGTCGGGCTGGAGGAGAAGAAGAGCGCCGACCCCAAGATCGAAGCCGTCGAGTAGCACGTAAAACGTCAGCGCGAAGGCGACGAACAGCGCCGAAAGAAGCGGAAGGTCGATCATGGGGCCACCACCTTTTCAACGGTCTTCGGGTTGAGCGCGGGCTTGAGCGATCCGCTCGCTTCCGCGTGCGCCGGCGCATCAGCCGGACCCTTAGCGACGAGCCGCGCGGCAAAGATCAGGAAGGCGCCGAGAAACAGCGCATAGACGCAGGCAAAAGCGATCAACGTGGTCAGCAAAATGCCAGCCGGAACCGGCGACACAGCATCGACCGTGCGCAGGAGGCCGTAGATCACCCACGGCTGGCGGCCAGTCTCGGCCAGGTACCAGCCGCCAAGCGTGGCAAGCACGCCGGACGGCGTCATCCAGACCAGCACCCAGAGGAACCAGCGCGTTGTGAACAGCCGCCTCCGCCAGCGCAGCCAGAGGCCAGCGATCCCGACCGTGAACATCACGATCGCGAGCCCGTACATCACGCGAAAGCCGTAGAACACCAGCCCCATATAGGGCTGCTGATCGGGCGGGGTGTTGCTCAGGCCCTCGACCCGACCGGTCAGGCTATGGGTGAGCCAGATGCTGCCGAGCCAGGGCGTGCCGATTTGGAGCAGGTTGCGCTGGTTCTTCTGATCAGGGATGATAATCCAGTTATACGCGGCTGGCGATGGCGACTGCTTGTCCCAAAAACCTTCGGCCGCCTGCATCTTGGCTGGCTGATGCTGTAACATCTGACCATAGAGGATATCGCCGAGGAAGACCTGGACCCCGATCAGGACGACAGCAAAGCCGGTGCCCATCGACACCGTGCGGCGCGCGAAAGCCTCGTGGCGACCGTGAAGCAGATACCAGGCACCGATCCCGGCGACGGCGAAGGATCCGGTGATCCAGGCCGCCGTGAGCATGTGCGGCAGCCGATAGGGCCATGAAGGGTTGACGATGACCTTCCACCAATCCGTGACGACCAGCCGGCCTTGCTCCATCGCGACTCCGTCGGGCGTCTGCATCCAGCTGTTTGCAGACATAATCCACGAGGCCGACAGGATTGTGCCAACCGCCACCAGACAGGTCGCCGCGAAATGAAGTTTCGGGCCGACCCGGTTCATGCCGAACAGCATGATGCCTAGAAACCCCGCCTCGAGGAAAAACGAGGTCAGCACCTCGAGCCCGATCATCGGACCGATCACCGGTCCGGCAACCTGGCCGAAGCGGGCAAAGCCGAGCCCGAACTCGAACGACAAGACAATGCCGGTAACCACGCCGATGCCGAAGGTCATGGCGAAGATGCCGAGCCAGAAGCGGTAGATTTCCAGGTAGAGCGCGTCGCGCGTCTTCAGCCAAAGCCCTTCTGTGATGGCAAGGAAGGCCGCAAGCCCGATCGAGATGGTTGGAAAAATGATGTGGAAGCTGACGGTAAAGCCAAACTGGATGCGGGCGAGCGTTGCGGGATCGAGCGTCATGCCTGCTGCCTCCCGGTTCTAGCGATGACCCCGACGGCGACGACGACAAACAGCGCCAGCGCGCCGATTGCAGTGCCAAGGCCGAACACGCCTATGATCGCAAAGAAGAAGAAGATGCCGGCCATCGCCGTTACAATCGCTCCGAGCGTCTGCATTGAGGGTCCTCCACGGTACTAATCAGTTGGGCGCGATGCCGAGCTGCTGGTCGACCGTCAGCCGATCCCAGTAGATGGTTACTTCCTGGATTCGGTGATCGGGCGCGTATTTGAGCCGCATGACACCGGCGTGATCGAACTTGCGGTTATTTCCTGGCGTCGTCTTGCCGGTCGCTGGATCGGTGTAGGGCCCACTCCAGGTTCCCGTCACCTGCTCGACCGATACACCGGTCATGCCATCGACCAGCTTGTCGGTTAGTTCGACATGGAAATCGGGATAGGCCTTGAAGATCATCGAAAAGAAGGCGCGGGTGCCGGCGGCGTCGAGTGGCGTGGGATTGCTCGGCTGGTGGATCACGACGTCGGGGGTAAACAGCATCATCACCGTTTCGATGTCGTGGCTGTTCCAGCCGGCTGCCCAGCGATCGATATCGGCATGGGTGAGCGGACCGGCAGTCGGAGCGCCGGTCGTTGCGCTGGTTTGCGCAAGGGACGGCATGGCGAGGACCACGCCAAGCATCGCGACGAGCGACAGGGCCTTCATTTGAATTCTCCTCAAGCCGAACGGATCATGTCGCGCGCATACTCAAGGCCCACGCCGTAGCCGCCGACGATACGCGGCCCGGCTCATAGTTGTCGTGCCGCCTCCGGTCGCGCTGTAGCTCCAGCAGAATTGAAGCCCACGACGTGATGATCGCGCCTGCCTGCTCCAAGCCCGTTGCGACGACCGCCGCCTTCGCGGCCTCATCTTCCCACCGGTTCATGTTGCGCCTTCGATCGGCATCACAGGCAGAACGGCGGCATCATAGGATCGCAATCGACTATCGAGCCGACGTGCTGACAATCACCGGCACGTCGAACGATATGGCCCTGTGTGCCAGCCCCACGGCGGTGAACCGCAGGACTGGCGATCTGCCGGGCCGGCGGCAAAGGCAAGACCGGCCTGTTCATCCACGAGAATGGCGGCCCAGTCGGCGGGTTGCAGCAGTGGAACCGTCACAGGCATCTCCTTCACAGACTGACGATGCCGCCGAGCGTACATTTGAACGGTGCGACAATCTTGGCTAATTATATTGTATTTTGTTGAAAAGCGTTCCGCTGATCGACACGTCGAGACGCGCATGCCTGACGGCCTCCCGCCCATGCGCCCTCACGCCCACACCCCAAGGAGCATTTTCAGTTCTGCAGAACAGTCGTTGCAGCTTCAGGCGGGCGCCGTCTGATTATCGGAGTGGATCACGCTGCGATATGTGGAAGGAGAACGTCATACCGACAGCCCTCCCATGCCCGCCAGGTGCTGATCTCAACGGATGATCAGACGCTCATTCTGATCGGCTTCCAATCGCTGTGGCGTTCGCCACCAAGTCGATCCCCCACGTTGAGGTGCATCGAAGGTCCCTGAGCTTGAGCATTCCGGGGTGTGCTGTTCTAGCTTCCGAGGTACTTGGCCTCAGCGCTCATGCCGCAGCCAGTGGATTGGCCAATTATGCTTTCGTTGCGGTGGGCCAGCTATCAGGTCAGATATCCATTCCAGCCCTTCGGCATGGCGACACGAGATCGCGATCGCGCTGGTCAACGGTACGGCCAGAAATAGCCCGCCCACTCCCCAGATCAGTCCCCAAAGGGTCAGCGACAGCATGATGACGAAGGGGCTGAGGTTCAGAGAATGGCCTAGCAAGGCCGCCTCAATGATGTTCGTCAGGACGAAGTGGACCGCGACGAGTACGGCAAGAACTATGATCGCCGGCCCGAATATGCCGAACTGGATGAGTGCCAGTAGTGCGGGCAAGCCTGCACCAAGGGCACCAACGACAGGGATATAGGTCAGCACGAACATCACAAGGGCCCAGAAGCCGGCGAAATCGAGCCCCACAAGCCGCAGAGTGCCGTAGGTAATCGCTGCCATGGTCAGGCTGAGGACGGTACAGACGCCGAGATAGGCCTGAACCTGCTGGCTAATAAGGTGGATGATGCTGCTCTCGTCTCGGGTGCCGCACATCGAATTGATTCGCCCGAGCTTCGCTGGCAAGTAGCGCTGTTCCGCCAGCAAAAAGCCCACGTAAACCAACACCAGAACGATTTCTGTGACGGAACTGCCGATCGACCCTGCTGCGTTGCCGACGACGGCCATCAGATCGGATGTCTTGAAGAGTGTGTTGACGTCTACTGCAGGAACAAACTGATGCAGAAATGGATGCGACGACCATATCTGTGCGAGCTTCGCGCTGTAGGTGGGGATCTGCTGAATGAGCACATCCATCTCGTTGGAGACGATCAAGATAACAGAGTAGAGGGCAGCAGCGATAAACGCAAAAGCAGCAATCCATGCTGCCCAAGCGGGAAATCGAACATGTCGCAACAAGCTCACAAAGGCATTGAGGACCGCCCAGAGCAGCAGCGCGAAGGCGAGGGGCACCAAAAAGGGCCGACCAAAATAAAGCAGGACCAGGAGCAGAACCGCATTGGACAGCCATCGAGTCAGGTGAAGCCGTTCAAGGGTCATATCCACTCCATTGATCTTGAGCAGTCGGAATTATCTCAAACCGTTGCTTCTTGCATCAAAGAAATCGCGATCCGGAGATGCCCGTTGCGCCTCCGCACGTTTTGTCGGACATTGGGCAGCTGGGCGCACTCTTTCGGGATCTACGAGGCGTGCGTCGATCCGTTGCCGGAGGCTGAGTGTCTGCAGCTGAAGGCTGAACTTATTCTTCGCCGGGTCATGGCGTGCTCCCGGTCGACGGAAACCGTGGCAGTCCGCGCTGCTGTCCCCATCGTTCGAACACCTCGATCATGATCATGCGGCGCCAAAGCAAGGCATGGCGGGCGGAAGTTGTCCGCATACGGGCGTGTCATTGGAGAGGGCGAGCGAGAAGGATTGTCATTCCAGGCTCTTGCCCAGTCGACGGCCGTGAGCGGCGATCGTAACCCCCACAGGCCTGCGCTCAACGTCGTAGGCTTCGAGGGCTGACGGAATATCATCGGTTTTGGCGAGATGGGCCCGCATCGCCAAGGCATCGCCCGCCGCCTTGGCGACGCCCATGGCGGTGTGCGGGCGAACAACAAACGCTGCATCACCTAATAGCGATATACGCCCATTCGCCATCTTCGGCGTCTCGAAATCGAATATGGCTTGGAGAAAAGGCTGCGGCTCAGCGGCGACTGCTGCGGCAAAGGGCGGCGGGAGCTGGGACCTGGCATCCACCAGAAGCTCTTCGCGCCGTTCTGCGGACAAGGCTCCCGGACTGAGGGAGTAGGGATGACTGTGTCCCTTGGTGTCCGTCAAGATTTCAGCAAGCGCTTCAGTGCTTGGGGTTGGACGATACCAGACCCAATTGTATCGGCGAGCACCTGGAGAGATCTCCCCATTAGGTCCAGCAACGAGATATCCGAGAATGTGGGACCGCGGCATGCTATAGAAAGCAAATCTATCCAATAACACTTCGGCCGCTGCCGCTGGAAGCGCCTGTTCTGGAAAGAGACCTCGCCATGCGACATAACCGGCATAGGTGCTCGGAGCGGGCCGACCGAGCACTCCTTCTCGTACAACTGATCCAACGCCGTCCGCACCGATGAGAAGGTCGGCCGCCTCCTCTCCGCCGTCGTCGAACTGGAGCGTCGCTCCTACCTCGTTTTGGGCCACCGATCGCACTGACCGTCCGAGGGTGTAAGCGCCATCAGCAACAAGAGCCTGAAAGGTTCGATAGAGGTGGTCCCATGAGATTTGCATCTGCGGCGTTCCGTACCGCTCGATGATTGTTCCAGACTGATCGAGAAATATCCGCTCCTTGGCGACGACGCCAACCTGGGCGACGTGTTCACAGCCTATCGCCCGCAGTATCGCAAAGATCTCTCTCTGCCCGACCAAGCCAGCGCCACGGCCCGCCAATCCGCTGGCGGACCGCTCGTAAATCTTGACGTCGTTTCCGCGGCGGCGAAGAAGCGATGCCGCAAAGAGGCCTCCGAGAGATCCTCCGACGATCCGGATGCGTCGTTGGGGCAAGGCTCAAGCTCCTACAAAGGGCGGTTCAGGAATGCATCGCCGCCGACGCCAAATGCGATTTCAGCACTCAGGCAATCGTGCCCGAATTTCCTCAGCCAGCGAACCAATCTACGGGTGAGAAGCACCCCGCCGACGTTCGAATTCGTAGGCAAGTATGACAACCAATACCAAACCCGCGATCAAGCCGATGGACTTGAAAAATATATCGAACGCCACAATGCGCTCGGTATCTTTCTGTCCCAGAAATTGTTGGCCGCTACGGCGACAACGACGGTCAAAACGCCCAGTGCGCCAGCCCCCAACCGAACAAATTGGCCTGATATGACAAGGAGAGAACCGATCAACTCTACTGTGATGGCAAGGCTCGCCCACAGCCAGCCCGGATGGAGGCCGAAACGGTTCTGCTCGACGATCGCGCCCGCAAAGTTAGAGGGTTTGGTGGCGGCTCCCACCCAGTATGCGCTTGTCAGATCGATCCACGCGCAGATCTGCGTCCACCTCCACTCGAGTATGATGGTAACCCAGCTCGGTTCCGTTAGCCTCATCGTTTCCCCTATCTTCTCGTCTCGCCCGACGATGCCTCAAGCCCATTTTTGGGTCCGCTGAAAAAATGGGCTCTATTTCAGGCCAAGCACCTCAATTTTGCCGGTCACGTCGGCTGTCGGCCAGATCGGCGAAGTTACGCCAACCGCCACCGCGATCTTCTGGCCTTTGCCGGTGTCGTAGGTGATTACGCCTCCAGCGACGGCGCCGTCGAGATTGGCTGACCAGAGCTTGGTTCCGCTTGCAGAATCGAAGGCATAGAAGTTGCCCGCCATGTCGCCGAACAGGACAATCCCACCAGCGGTCGGCGTAATGCCGCTCGCGATCGGTGCGGGCGCTTTGAACTGCCAAGTTTTCGCACCTGTTACGGCGTCGCTCGCAGTGAGCCAGCCGCCCCATTGGGACTTGTCGTCGTACTTCCCGAATCCGAAACCGTCCTTCGTTCCGCCCCAAGGCTGGCCGACAGACGTGTTTTCTACCGTTTCCTTAGGATCGGTATGGACCGTAGCGCACCAATCCACCTCCCCGGTCAGGATGGTATCATGCAAAACGTCATAGGCCGGGCCATTCCATTCGGCGCCACCTTGAGCGCCGGGACAAAACCGTGTCCCCGTCGGCTTCAACGCCTCCGTGGTGTTGAAGATTGTCGTCACCGGCTCGCGATAGAGCCGCGTGTTCGAGGCCAGATCATAGCCGTAGAGATGTCCGTCTTTCGGCGTGACTGCCATCATACGCTTGCCGGACTTAGTCGTGAACACCGTGGGGGTGGCGGCTTCATCCCAATCGTGAAAGTCGTGAGCCACTATAGGAAAGTGCCGTTGATAGGCACCCGTTCGGGCGTCGAGAACGACAACCGAAGCCGTGAATAGGTTGTCGCCATTGCGATAGGCATTCACAAAATCCGGCGCCGGATTGCCGCCCGGCACGTAGAGCAGTCCAGAGCTCGGATCGAGCGTGTAGGAGGTCCATGTCCCGCCGCCGCTGATCGGGAAACCCTTGGCGTTAATCCAAGACCTCGCCACCGACGGGCTCTTGGCCTGTGGCCCACGAGCCTTATCGCGAGGCCCTTTGGGCACAAGGTAGAATTCCCAGACGATCTTTCCTGTGCTCGCGTCCAGGGCATAGATGCGGCCTTTGACGCCCTTGTTGTCGCCGCCCGCGTTGCCGATGAAGATCATTCCATTCCACGCGATCGGCGAGGCCGGCACCGTCTCTCCCCGCGCGGGATCGGCTATGGTTGTCGCCCAGAGCAGTTTGCCCGTTACCTCGTCGTAGGCCACGACCCGTCCGTCAGTGGTTCCGCGAAACACCTTACCGCCCGCGACGGCGACACCGCGATTTACCTTCAGAGGGCTATGGCGAAACTCCTCGTGCACTCGCCAATTCTCCTGACAGGTATCTGGATTGATGGAGAAGGTATCCTGCTCAGTTGCTCCAAAAAGGGAGCCATCCACCTGAACGAGTCCGGTTTCAAACGACGTTTTGATCGTTGTGTCATAGGTGCACTGAACTTGAAGCGCAGTCACATTTGCGGTGTTGATCTGATCCAGAGAAGAATAGCGCTCTGAGGTGAGAGTACCATTATAGGTTGGCCAATCCGACTGGGCCGCACCCGCCGACGCGGTATTGCTGATAAATCCAGCGAGCGCGAGTGCGGCGCTAGGTAAAGAGAAATTCTGATGCGTGATCTTCATCACTGCGAGCTCCTCCGGTCTAAGCCGACGCGCCTCTTCTCAGGTAGAAGCAGGCATTCCCTGCAGTATACGTCAGGGCAATGATGGCGCCTTGGATGAAGGAAACACGATTTGCCTGTTTGGCACCGATTTAATCACGAGCCCGGAACCAGGGGCGAACGGCGACAACTGCCCATCCCAAAGCTGGGCTGCGTGTGAATAGGAGGCCGAGCCGTTTGCCTAGAGCAGTCCTCGGCCAGGCGCCTACGTTCGTAGTTTACGCCAGTGAAAAAGGTAGTAACGTGTACGTGCGTCTGAATGGCGGATCTATCTGGTTGCTATTGTCGGAGAAAGGTTTTGGAGGTAAATATCAAGCACGTAGCGTTAGGCCATGGGTGACGGCCGTCGGTATGGCGATGTCATTGCGCACAGTCATGGGATTGGCGACGCGCCATCGATTGTAACGCGATCGTTGAGGTCTGCTCAAGTTGGGGTGACAAAGCTCTCTTGCGGTCACGAAAAACTTGGCCGAACAACCCCCATTCCAGCCGAAGATACGTTTATATTAACTATGTATCCTCAATCTGTTGAACATCATGAGTTATGGCGAGGCGGGAAGCGTTTCATCTCTCAAGGGTATGATGCAAACTCTATTCGCATCGTCCATCTTGGGGAGGAGTTTTCGGCGCGCGTTACTCATCCACATATGGGCATCTGCTTCTATATTCCGAGAACTGTTTTAGATGATTTTTCTGACGATGCAGGCGAGCGTCGAGTTGCCGACCTAGCCTGCACTCCGGGAGTGGTCGATCCGGTTTTGGGTCATCTGGCGGCATCGCTCCTTCCCATGTTTCAGCGACCTGAAGAGGTGTGTACGCTGGTTGTCGATCATGTGGCTTTGGCGGTTTGTAGTCACCTTCAGTCGATCTACGGTGGCCTTGTTTCCCGTCGGCCAATGGCGCGGGGCGGCCTATCACCGGCAGCGGAAACCCGCGCGAAAGACTACCTCGCAAGCAGTGCAGGCGAGGACATCACTCTGGCGGATGTAGCCAGCGCATGCCGCCTTTCACGTGGACATTTTATCCGCGCCTTCAGAACCTCGACAGGCCTGACCCCGCACAAATGGTTGCAGCGACACCGCGTTGAGAAGGCGAAGGCGTTGTTCCTGGAGACCGATATTTCGATCGCGGAAATAGCGGTCCTCTGTGGTTTTGCCGATCAAAGCCATCTCACGCGCGTCTTCACCGCTCTCATTGGTGTCAGCCCCGCCCTATGGCGCCGAGAGAGGCGATCTAGCTGGGCATCCGATTAATAGTTCCGTCGACAGTACTGCTCCCCCTTCATCAGATCTGCACTGGCATTGTGGTGATGTTGCCGCCGCGAAAATGGTCGGTCATTTCGATCAGATTGCCGAGTTATTAGAGAGCCCGGGCTGGCCTGACGGCATTCTGCCGCCAACCTATGAGTCCGCTCGGAACGCCGGGAGCAAAGATCCTCGTAGCGGAGTGGTTACGCAGAGGACTGCAAATCCCGCGCAGGACGGTCGTACCCTACGGCTTCGTGCCGATGAAGGTGCCCGCGGATTTCGACGTGTGGGGACTTTTCCATGCGGTCGACGAACGCATCCCTGGTGGGGCTGGACGAAGTCGGCGTCGTTGTCCAGGAATCGTTGGCGGCGGGAGATCTCGCCGATCGAGCGGATAGTGGTGCCGCCGAGCTTGCGTACCCGCCCGGCCAGCGGATCGGTGATGGCCAGAATCTGGTCAGCCTGATCGTCCAGCAGCAGGTGATAATCGCGGAAAATGCGGTCCCGACATGTGCCAGTGGTCTTCAGGATAGAGAGCGAATATGTCGGCCAGCAGGACCGTCGCCGCGGCCGAAATCTCATGCACTGCTTCGCGGGAAAGGCCTGATGGGGTGTGCAATGCCGCACTCACGCGCGATTTTAGACTGTCTTCCATTATCCAAACTCCTCGGTTGAAATTGAGTTTCGATGCCCACTCGAACCGAACCCGGGGTCCAGCGGGTCGTCGTCGGCAACCGTCTCGGGAGGTCCCTCCCGCCGGATTGTCGTTGTCTCAAGATGTGCGGCAGATCCTGTTATTCGGTGTGGACGCCGTTCGTAGGCGCTGCCACGCTTGCCGTTTCGGGTGAGCCGACAGGTGCAAAGAAACTCAAGGCGACCAAGACGACCGGAACGGCAAAGCACCAGGTCCGCGACAGCAGGAAAGCGACCGCCGCGGCAGCGCAGCCAAGCGCGAAAGCCACGACGCTGGCGCTCATCCGCTTGAGCCGCTCCTTGACCGGCTTGAGGTCGCCCTGTGCCGTCCCGCCAATCAGGTCCGCCAGGTCGAGCATGATCTGGGTGGTCGTACCGGTCATGAGTGTCGTGGGCGGCATCTTGGACAGGTGAACACGGTGAAAGGCATTCTGGATCGCCATGGCCGACACCAGGACCATGCCGATGGCGAACGCCGCGAGACTGTTGCCGTCGTCGAAAGGGCCGTGGATCTGGGCAAAGGTGGCGGCGATGATGAAGAGGACGAGCTTCAACCAAAGCAGAACGGTCATGACGGGCTTGCGGCTACGCTCGAGCCGTTGGCTGAGGAGCCGCACCAGCAAGATGACGATACAGAAGACCGGCAGCGCCAGCAGCTTGGAAAGCGCGCCGCCTGTCCCGAGCGCGATCGACGCCCCGAGGGTCACGAAGTTGCCGGTGACATGGGCCGTGAACAGCCCGGCGAGCGCCACGAAGCCGACAGTGTCGACATAGCCACCATTGAAGCTCAGTAGGATGGGAAGGGGCAATCTCGCCATGTTCGTCTCCGCGAAGATCTATTCCGGCTTACCGCCGAATCTCCATTGCCTGCAAGACGAGGCGTGGCGAAACGAATTCCGCCACGCCTCCGTGGGCGAATTGCCCGTCAGCCCTTGATGAAGGCCAGGAGGTCGGGGTTGATGACATCCGCATGGACGGTCAGCATACCGTGCGGATATCCCGGGTAGATCTTCAGGGTGCCGTTCTTCAGGAGCTTCACCGAGAGCTTGGCCGAGTCGTCGATCGGCACGACCTGGTCATCATCGCCGTGCATGACGAGCGTTGGCACCGTGATCTTCTTCAGGTCCTCGGTCTGGTCCGTTTCCGAAAAGGCCTTGATGCCGTCGTAGTGCGCCTTGGCGCTGCCCATCATGCCCTGGCGCCACCAGTTCTGGATAACGCCCGGGTAGACTTTCGCGTTCGGCCGGTTGAAGCCGTAAAACGGGCCGGTGGGGAAATCCAGGAAGAACTGGGCGCGGTTGGCGGCGACTCCGGCGCGGACTCCGTCGAGAGCCTCGATCGGCAGGCCGCCCGGATTGGATGCCGTCTTCACCATGATAGGCGGAACGGCGCTGACGAGGACAGCCTTGGCGACGCGGCCCTGCGGCTGGCCGAACTTGGCAACATAGCGCGCAACTTCGCCGCCACCGGTTGAATGGCCGATGTGAACGGTATTCTTCAGGTCGAGATGTTCCACCACCGCCGAAGCGTCGGCGGCATAGTGGTCCATGTCGTGACCGTTGGAAACCTGGGAGGAACGTCCATGGCCGCGGCGGTCATGGGCGACCACGCGAAAACCCTGGTTGACGAAGAACAGCATCTGGGCGTCCCAGTCGTCGGACGACAGCGGCCAACCATGATGGAACACGATCGGCTGAGCTGCTTTCGGACCCCAGTCCTTGTAGAAGATTTCCACGCCGTCCTTGGTCGTGATGTAGCTCGAAGTCATGGAGCGAGTTCCTTTGTTCTTAGCAGGGGTGGGTTTTTCCGTCGCGAAGGCAGGTAGGGCCATCGCGAGCGAAACAGTCGCGCCCGCCACGAGGGCCTGCCGACGCGAGAGATGAACTAGGTCGGTGTCAGTCATGCCAAATTCCTGTTGTGGGCGTTCGGGACAGAGCGAAGTCTTTCCTCTGTCCGGACGCTGATCCTTTCAGAAACCAGCCGGTCCGGCTTGTCGGTTCCGATCGCGTTTTGAACAAAGTCGTTGGAGCTGCCGCGAGCGCCACCGCTAGTCCAGGGTAAGAATCGCGATTCACCGGGCAATCACAACGGTATCGCCAAAGGAGGCAACCCGACGGGATGGGCCGACCACGCCCGACCAGCGGACATGCCAGTTCAGGAGCGCCGGTTTCGCCGCCACGCCCCCGGAGGTGCGCCTGTTTCCCGGGCAAAGACGCGCGTGAAATGGCTCTGGTCGGCGAAGCCACAGCTTCGGGCGATCTCCCCAAGCGACAGGTTTGAGTTGAGAAGCAGGCCGCCCGACCTCTCGATCCGTCTCTTTGTCAACCATTGGTGCGGGGTCTTGCCGGTCGTGTCGCGGAAGGCGCGCAAAAAAACCACCGACGAAAGATTGCAGGCCGAGGCCAGGTCGTCGACCGCGAAATCGCCGTTCAGTTTGCTGTCGATCATTTCTAGCACCGTTGCGACACGACACGAGGACAGACCATATCGCCGATCGGCCGCCATGGGTTTCCGACAGCCATATTTCTGCAGAAGGTGTATGCCGATCGCGACTGAAAGCTGGTCGACGAACAGTGCGCTTCGCTCGTTCGAACTGCAGCCTTGGGAAAACAGCGCGCCGAGCAGACTCGCAAGCACAAGATCCGCCCCATGCACACCGCGTGACAAGTCGGTGTCTGTGGCGGCACCGTCGCGGTCCGCAAGACGAACCAGGGCGGCTTTCGTCACCTCCAGAAGCGTGAAGTCGAAGGCCCCATGGAGGTCAGCCTTATAGCACTCACTGAAGTCGCGAACATAGACACCGTTCTGATCGAAATCATGGGTGACCGCGCTTTTTCCTGTGAGAATGCTTCGCCGGTGACCGCGTTTGGCCGAAATCCCTATGAGGAATCCTCTGTTGGTCGCCTGCGTTTCCACGCGCTCGATTGCCCCGGAATCCGACGCCTTATGGTAAAATGACATGTAATCGCCAGCGATCCGTCGACTGCTACGCAATTTCGACAGTGGACAGCCAAGGTCGTCCAGTGCACTGCGCGCAATCGGGTTGTCCGCTTCAAGCATATGCTTCAGCCTCCGGTTTCTCGGCCTGCGCGCGGCCGCGGCTTTGACTTGCCGAAAGCACGACCAGCACCGCTGAGTGGAACTGCGGTTAGACCGGCCGCCGCGCCTTAGAACAATCGTGTGTAACCGAGAGCCTGTATTGTATGAAAGTCTCACCACTTGGAATTTCGCCCCCAACCTGGGGGAACTTCGCTGCTTGCCACGCCCTCAGAACGGAAGGCTGAAATCGGCGTTTATCGCACAGCTTTCCGCAACGGATCTACGCGCCTCGCCGGTAGCGTCCCGGCGAAACGCCGACAAGTTCGGCGAACACGCGGGTCATGTGGCTCTGGTCCGCGAAGCCGCAGGCGATGGCGATCTCGGCGATTGGCATGTCCAAACCGAGCAGATCCTTGGCCCGAGCGACCCTATACTCGGTCAGCCAGCGGTGCGGCGTTCGCCCGAAGCTTTCCTTGAAAGCCTTGATAAAATAGCTGCGCGAGAGTTTGCAGGCCGTTGCCAATTCGACCATCGAGAAAGGCTCGCTTGCATGGGCGACGAGAAATTCCGCTGCGCGCTTTTCCTGCCAGGGCGCCAAAACGCCCTTCTTGCTGCAAGGAAAATGCAGCCCGCCATAGGCCTGCGTCAGATGCGCCAGCATCGCGAGGTTGACCTGCTCCAGGAAGAGGCGGTGCGCCTTCTGCGGATGATCGAGTGAAGGAAGCAGCGCACGAGCCAGGCCCAGCATTACATCGTCCCTGGTTCCGGGCGGGCAGGATAGTGCCTGGTACTCCGGGCGGCCGACGTCTTCTGCAAAGGACTTCAGCGAAGCGAAGGGGATCCGGAAACGTACATTGTCGAAGGGCGAAAGGTGTTCGCACCGCCATTGGTCTCGCAAGTCGGTGATGGCCAGATCGCCGCATTGGTGAGCACCGTCGAAGACGAGCTCTGAGCCGCGCCACAGCCTGTGTCGCTCGAAGTCCCTCAACTGGACGATGACGCTGAACGCCCCGCTGCGGGGAACGGGCTCTGACCTGCCGGGATCACGATCGCCCTGGAAGGTGCGGGTCACCTCAATGTCGTTGACGGTGAGAGACAGCACCGTTGGCGCGGTCGACCGCAGTGCTTGAGGCACCTGCACCTGCGACTTCCCGGCCATCCTTTCGGGAGTCGCGGCATTCTCCCCAAGGTTCAGGGCCTCCGGCGTGGCGATGGTATTTCGCAGACACCGACCAAAGACAGAACTCATCGCAAAGTCCTCCCTGCAAACCTATCGATAACCAAGACCAGTTCAGATCAATGAAACAGCCCTCGGCGCCACACGTCGGGCGTGATTCCTGTCTGATCGAAAAACACTTCGTTCAGCTGCGATTCGCCAGCAAATCCGCATTGTTCGGCGACCTCGGCAATCGTTAGCCGCCGGTCATATAGGCACTCCTTCGCCCGCTCGACGCGAAGCAGGGCCAGCCATCTCTGAGGGGTAATGCCGACCGTCGATCCAAAGGCCTCAACGAAATCCGCAGCCGACATCCCGACCTGCTCCGCTATGTCAGCAACCGCTATGTCATCCTGCAGATGGTCTGCCATGAACTCCTTGGCGTCCTTCTCTTGCCAGGCCGAGAGCGGCGCCTCGCCGGCCGCTGCCTTAATCGTATAATGCTGCAAAAGGTGGACGCATGCGGCGATGGCAATTGGGCGCAGTACCGCCTCGACGTCTTGGCGCTCGAACAGTGGCAGCAGGGCGCAGCCAATGTTCCACATGATCCGGTCGCCGGAACCGCGCAGGCAACGCAAGGGCATGGCCTGCGGGGCCTGAGGAATGCTGCCGACCTCGTTAAAGAGGCAATAAGGCAGGTGGAACGCGAGTGCGTCGAGGTCACTGTGCAGCCGAATGGATGCGCCCTCTCGCAAGTCGACCAGACAGACCGAGGCCTTCCTGTAGCAGCGCACCACCGTCTCCACGCCGCCTGCCGCGATGTCGCAATGGTCGGTGTCACGCAAGTAGAGCATCATGAAATAGGCTGGCTGAGCCGGCAGGTGGATTGCCTGGAGATTGCCGGCGCGCACCTGCCGGCAGAGGTGGGTCACCGAGAAATGCGCATTGCCAACCGGCCGTACCGACATGGACGGAGCGGTCGCGACCCCGAAATGGACGCCGACTTCCGTATCCATGCTAAAATCCTGATGCACGTCTTTCTCCTGCCTTGCGCCTGGGCGCTTCCCCGCTCATTCACGAGCGACGCTCTCGGCCCGCTTCGCCTATGCGGAGGAGATATCGGGCGACCTACCAATCGGTGAGCGAGCCGGGGACCGTCGGCACAGTTCACGCGCCGCGAGCACCATAGTCTTTGTCGCCAAGGCAATCTTGCATGTCTGGCTCGTCTTTTTTCCGTTTTTGCTGTCTCGCCACTATTGGCCTACCGCTTCAGCGTGAAACGCAGGCCGCCGATTTCTCTGCGGAATGCGTCTGGGCGTTGGCATGGCCTTGCGGACTCCAAGCCCGTCAAGTCATCCCGAATAGAATCGCAACTGCCTCGCAAGGAGAGGGGAGACTGCTACGGACTGGAACTGCCTTGTCAGGACGGCCTTGGAGCAGGTTTCGCCGTGCTTTCTCGGACAACAAGACTAACCGGTAGAACCGTTTGCAATGGGACGTCGTTGCCAGTGGCTGGGTTCATGAGGCGCAACAGCATGCTGGCGACCGTCTGGCCAGCTTCAAACTGCTGGATTCTCACCGTGGTCAAGCGAGGCTTGATAAGAGCAAGAAACGGCATGTCGTTGAAGCCCGTCACCGAGACATCGTCGGGACACCGAATGCCGCGCTGGCGGAGCTCTTCAATCGCCCCCAGCGCAAGTCGATCATTCGCACAAAGTATGGCTGTAAATTGCTGGTTCGAGTCCAGCAAGCTCCTGGCACAACGGGCGCCTTCCTCTTCGTCGAAACGGCTCGCGGTGGCGACCAGATTCGGATTGAAAGTCAGGGCCAATTTGCTTGCTGCATGGCGGAATGCCGCCAGGCGGGCCTGGCCGGTCGAGAGGTCCTGCGGGCCTGCGAGATGGGCGATGTCGCGGTGGCCAAGATCCCGCAGATGCCGCAGCATCTCATAGATACCGGCTTCTTCATCATTGACGACATAGGGGATATTCGACGGCTCGACTTTGCGGTTCAGTGTGACGACCGGCAGTCCCTCTTCAGCAGCCCTCGCTATCGAGGGGTCGCTCCTGAATGCGGCTGCATGGATGATACCATCGACGCCTCTGTCGCGCAGAACGTCAACAAGGCGGCTCTCGCGTTGCTCCTCACTGTCCGTGTTGACGATTATCGAAGCGTATCCGACCGGCTCGAGCACGTTTTCAATACCCCGCACGATAGGCGGGAAAATGACGTTCGTGATGTCCGGGATCATCACGCCGACCGTCATCGTGCGACTGGTGCGCAATCCGGCGGCAATTCGATTGGGTCGGTATCCAAGCTCTTCGGCTGCCGTCCTCACGCGCTTTGCGACTTCATCGGTAAGCAGTGTGTATCCGACCGGGTCCAGGGCCCTTGACACAGTCGACGCGTGGACACCCGTGTGTCGGGCAATATCCTTGAGCGTAACCCTTCGTTTCTGCATGCCGCCCTCGTGATTCACACATACATAATTGGCGAGATCTGGGAATGCAATCGATTGCGAAAGGGCATTGACTCATATTTCTCTCAATGATAGCCATTCACGCAATCGATTGCATGGAGGCAGCAAACGGTGCGCAATCGATTGCATCGATTGCCGCTGAACGAGGAACTCCGAGCGTCATCATCGAACCAAATAGTACCGGCCTGTTTGACACCCAGATATTGCGTGTCGGGTCTGTCAGAACATTCAAGAGGAGGAGCCAAGCATGCGATTGTCGAGGCTATTTGCAACCGTGGCGGCCACCGCCCTGTTTGCGGGAAGCGCGGTAGCTGAAGACCTGAAGGCGGGGACATCATCCCCGCTCAAGATCGGTATTTCGTTGTCGCTCACAGGGGACTTTGCAGACTCCGGCAAGGCTGCCCAGCGTGGCTACACGCTATGGGCC
Organism: Mesorhizobium sp. B2-4-17; assembly: GCF_006441275.1. Lineage (NCBI taxonomy): Bacteria > Pseudomonadati > Pseudomonadota > Alphaproteobacteria > Hyphomicrobiales > Phyllobacteriaceae > Mesorhizobium > Mesorhizobium sp. B2-4-17. The sequence goes on from NZ_VFUX01000038.1 coordinate 26,781, forward strand.
GCGGAGGTCAACAAAGCGGGCGGAATACTTGGACGGCCGGTGGAAATCAAAGTCGTCAATGATGCCTCGAGCCCGGACCAGGTGGTGACAAATTATCAGAACCTGATCACCCAGGAAAAGGTCGACATCGTCTTTGGGCCTTTCTCGAGCCTGTTGACGATCCCCGCCGCGCGCATAGCGAAGCGTTACGGGTACTCTTTCATCGAACCTGCCGGTGGCGGACCCCACGTCTTTGAGCAACATCTGAACAACCTCTTCTTTGTACAGCCGGCTCAGACGGTGAAGGGCGGCGACGTGTTCGCGGACTATATTCTGGCTCTGCCGCCCGACCAGCGCCCGAAGACTGCTGCCTACGCAAAACTCGACGACCCCTTCGCGGCGCCGATTGCCGACAACATCAAGACGCGGTTCGAAGCGGCCGGAATCAAGACGGTCTACGATCAAACCTATCCCTCGGAATCGGCCGACCTCACCCCAATCATTGCCGGCATTGCCGCGGCCAATCCAGACGTCCTCGTTTCGGGGACACAGGCTTCGGATGCATATGGCCAGGTCAAGGCGATGATCCAGTTGAAGTTCAATCCCAAGTGGCTCTTCATGTCGAATGGCGCCAATTCCCCGACCGAGTTTCCAGACAAGGTGGGTGCCAAGAACACCGAGGGCGTGTTCACCAGCAGCGACTGGTATCCAGGCTCGTCCGCGGCCGGAAGCAAGGACTTCATCAACGCATACATCGCAATGTATGGGGGCGACGCGGACGGGATCGACAACACCTCTGCCGAGGCCTATTCGGCGGGCATGGTATTGGCGCAAGTCGCCAAAAAGACCGGAACAGTCGACAATGCATCGATCATCGAGACCTTGCATAGCGGGGTATGGCCGACGCTCGTCGGCGATCTGAGCTGGGATGCCGATGGCGCGCCGAAAGGCGAATATCTGCTGACCCAGTGGGTCGGTGGCAAGCTGACCACGGTGTTCCCGGCGAACCAGGCGCAGCACGCTCCCGTTTCACCGAAGTCCAATTGGGCACAATAGGGGAGGTGGTGCCATGCACGCTTTGGTTCAAGCAATCATCCTCGGCGTTCTGACCGGGGGTGTTTACGCCCTGATGGCCAGCGGCCAGACACTCATTTTCGGTATCATGAAAGTCGTCAATCTTGCCCAGGCAGCTTTTGTCGTCCTGGCGGCGTATCTGACGTTCAGCTTGTTCACCCTCACCGGCATGGATCCATTTCTCTCGATCCTGATCACGACCCCCCTGCTGTTTGTGATCGGTGCGGTGATCCAATGGACGCTCTTGCGCCCACTGCGCCCTGATGATGCCAATGAACTCTCGCTGCTCGTCACCTTTGCCGTCGCGCTCGGCCTGGAGGGCTTACTTGCGATGGCCTACAACACGACCTTTCGGTCGGTCCAGCCAGGTTACGAGAACTTCAGCTGGACGGTGGCGGGATACCAGGTGAACATGGTCCGGTTCTTCGCCTTTCTGCTTTCCCTGGCGATGCTCGCCGTTCTCTATCTGATCTTGCAGCGCACCAAGTTCGGACGGGCGGTGCGGGCAACGGTACAAAACCCGATGTCTGCCCAGCTGCTGGGCGTCAATTCGAGAATGGTTGCCGCGTTCGGCTTCGGGCTCGGCGCTGCGACCGCGGCAGCGGCGGGAGCCGTCTTCGGCCTCATCTCGCCTTTCAATCCAGGCAGCCATTACGACCTGATCAGCCGCCTGCTGACGATCGTCGTGCTCGGCGGACTCGGGAGCATCGGTGGATCGATCGTCGCGGCGCTGGTGATGGGCGTCGGCTCGGCGGTCATCGCGGCTCTCGTGTCTCCGATCTGGTCCGATTTCTCGTTCTTCGTGGTGCTGCTTCTGGTGCTGTTGGTTCGCCCCACGGGGCTCTTTGGCGCCCGCGTGCGAGGTGCCCTATGAACCGCGTCGGATTGATTTTCGCTATTGCCTTCTTTGGCGTGCTCACACTCTTGCCATTCGGCGTCGGCCCACAGTGGATATTGAACCTGCTGATCTTCACCCTGATGTACGGAGGCCTGGCCAGCGCGTGGAACCTGCTGGGCGGTTACGCAGGCTATCCCTCGCTGGGACACGCCGCATTTTTCGGGCTCGGTGCCTACGCCATTGCCATCGTCTTCGAGAACGGGGTCGGCAACGGATATCTGCCCTTTCTCGTTCTCCCGCTGATCGGGGTGGGAGCCGCTTTGTTGAGCGTGCCCATCGGATGGATCGCCATGCGGACCCGAGCCGATGTTTTTGCCATCGTCACGATCACACTGCTTTTCATCGCTCAAACGCTGGCGTTCAATCTGAGGTCGATCACAGGTGGTGCGCAAGGCAAAGGCGTGGCCGTCCCGTCTTTCCCGGTCGAGACCTATAATTGGCCGTTCTACTACGCGATGCTTGCGCTGCTCGCCGTGGCCATGGGCGCATCGCTCTATTTCAGTCGCTCGAAGATCGGCCTGTCCTTGTCGGCCGTCCGGGCAGACGAAGACAAAGCTCACGGCGTCGGTGTACGGGTAACCGGGGTCAAGCTGATCGCGTTTGGCGTGAGTGTCGGCATCACGGCGATGATCGGGGGCATGTGGGCCTATTATGTGGGATTTATCTATCCGCAATTCGCGGTGGATCCCCTGATTACGATCGGCATGGTGCTGATGACTTTCCTGGGTGGGAGGGCAACGTTGTGGGGGCCTGTCATCGGTGCATTCATTCTGGTGCCGGCTCAGCAATATTTTGCCTACCAATTCGGGGCGAGCCAGTTCTACCTGCTGGCCTACGCGGCCATCTTCCTGATCATCATGCTGCTGTTGCCGCGTGGAATCCTCCCGACGATCACCGACCGCCTGCGCAACCGACGCAAGCGGCAGGCAGGGCAGCCTACAATCACGGCCTTGCCCAAGGCGGACTCGAGACAGGATACAGGAATGATTGAAGAACTGCGGGGAGCGTGACGATGACAGCATTGTTGGAAGTCGAAGGGCTGAGCAAGCGCTTCGGGGGCGTCACCGCTGTCGACAACTGCACTTTCTCGGTCGAGGAAGGAACAATCACCGCGCTGATCGGGCCGAACGGTTCAGGCAAGACGACCGCCTTCAACATGATTACCGGCTATCTGAAGTCTGATTCAGGAGCCATCCGCTTCGACGGTCATCTGGTACAAAAGCCAAATCCCTCCGGGCTGTACCGGAAAGGGCTGTCGCGCACGTTCCAGCAGGCGCGGATCTTCCCCGAATTGTCCGTGCAAGAAAACCTCGTGATCGCCGCGGGCTATTCCTGGCGCGGATTGTTCGGCGCAAGACTCACGAGGGCCGATCGGATCCGGGCGGGCAAGATGCTTGAGGAGTTCCGTCTCTCCGGTCTGGCCGACCTGCCGGCCGCCGACCTCTCCTACGGCCAGCGCAAACTGCTCGAGTTCGCCGCGGTTCTGATGAGCCGGCCAAAGCTTGTGCTGCTCGACGAGCCAACGGCTGGCGTCAACCCTGTAATGATCGACACGATGGAGCGCCATATCCGAGCCCGACACCAGGAGGGGGTCAGCTTCCTCATCGTCGAACACGACATGCAACTGGTCATGCGCCTCTGCGATCCCGTGATCGTCCTCGATCGGGGGGCGACGATCGCCGTGGGCACACCGGGCGACGTGCAGATGAATCCGCTCGTCCTGGATGCGTATCTCGGCGATTGAGGAGAATGAAGTGAAATCAATGATGCTCAATTCGAATGCACGGCCGGAAACCCCGAGCCATGGCAATTCGACCATTCTCACCCTTCTGGGAGTGACGGCCGGTTACGGTGCGGGCCTGATCCTCAAAGGCGTCGATCTGACCGTCGAAACCGGCAAGATCGTATGCCTTATCGGCCCCAATGGTGCGGGAAAGTCGACCGTCCTCAAGACGATCAGTGGGCTCCTGCACCCCAAGGGAGGCCAGGTGCTGCTTCGAGGCGAGGACATCAGTCGTCTGTCGTCGAGGGATCGGTTGACGCGAGGGGTGGTCCATGTACCGCAGGACCGGAGTCTCTTTCCGGCGATGTCGGTATGGGAGAATGTGATGATGGGTGCCTTCATCCTTTCCGATCACGCGCTGATCCGCAACCGTATGGAGCGGATTACCGAGCTCTTCCCGATAGTCGGCAAACGGCGCCATGCGGCAGCGGGATCGCTCTCGGGGGGAGAACAAAAGCAGGTGGAACTTGCGCGTTCGTTGATGCTCGACCCGACGCTGATCCTGCTCGACGAGCCATCGATAGGGCTCGACCCCAAAGCGCGCAAATCGGTTTTCGGCTCGATTGCGGCGCTGGCGGAGGACGGGCGAACCATCCTCCTCGTCGAACAGAATGCGCGATCGGGGCTGGCGGTGGCGCATCACGCCGCGGTTCTCGAGGCTGGCCGCATCGCGCTTACCGGCACGGGGGTCGGGTTGCTCAATGATCCGGAAGTGGCGCGGCTCTACCTCGGCGCTAGCGCAAACGGAGCCATGGGCTCGACAGTTGCCGCCGTACATGAGGTGATGCATGTCTGACATCTCCGACCAATCTCGTGGAAGGGTTGGGTGGGTCAAGGCTCGAGAACGCGCAAGTGACCGCGAACTAAGCACAGGATGACGACCTTCATTGCTTGTAAAGTCGGGGCCACCAGGCCGCGAAAACCGAATGGCAACCAGATCATTTGAAATCGATCTGGTCTGACGCAAACGCGCCTTTCCTCAAGAAGTCGTCCAGTTCTTTTCGGTCAAATGTTTGCAGGGTTTCAGGGCCAATGAACTGCAAACTCCTCATAAAGGAAGCATCGGTCGCATAGATCGACATTGTTCCGCCGGGGCGCAGAACCCTGCAGGCTTCCGCGATCGCGCTTCCGAAGGGCGAACAGAAATACATCACGTTGACAGCCAGACTGCTGTTAGCGGCACTATCCAGTGGTAGCCGTTCGAAGGACCCGTGGATCAGTTTCAGCTTTCCATCTCAAATTGCGGCGCATTATGATCCGGACGGCAATGCGCTTCGGTTTCTAGAAGTCGGACCAGATCGATTGATTTTCATGGCTGTCGGCGGCTGCCATCATGAACGCACAGGAGATCGCTACCGGAGTGTCTCTTTCGCCGGGCACACTGGTCAGGGTCGTAGGGATATCGGCGGCACGGTCGGAGGTGGCCCGCGACGGCGAGCGCCTCGGCTTCGTGCCGACAGCCAGTTTTGCCCCGATGCAGTGAAATTCCTTCGTCTTATGGAGACGCTGCCAGACCGCTTCACCGGGGTCCGCGGCTAGCGTCGGGCTGCAGCAGCAGGCTGCGGTACTAGAGGCAGTTCACAGCGGATAGTCCGATCGCGGGTCAGGTTTCATCAAAGACGCAGGTCGTCTGCATCTTTACGTGCTGTGCTACAGCTATAGAGCGATACGTCTTGATAATCGGGCATCTCCGCATGAATTCGCGCGTCAATTCACGAAATTGCTCCATATCGACAACGTTGACACAAATGAGAATGTCCGTGTCGCTGGTTATCACGTCGCAGCATGAGACGTGGGGCGAAGATCTCAAGACGTCCAGGAGCTCGTTGAACGTCTGAAGCTGATGGGATGACAGCGATATCTCAACCCAGATCGCCATCTTGCGCTCTGCATAGGCGCGGCTGAGATCGATACATCTCCAACAATCACGCGGTCGCCGCGCCGGCCGATTTTCAGGAGTGATCCGCCGCGCGCCCCAGGACCTACTCCGCGGCCGTCTCCGATGGCGCCTCTGCCGGCCCCGAAGGCTCGGCCTCGGCACGGGGCTTGCGCCGTGAAAACAGCGACCTGAGCGTGACGTAGAACACCGGCGTCAGGAACAGGCCGACAAAGGTGACGCCGAGCATGCCGGAGAACACCGCGGTGCCGAGCGACTGGCGCATCTCTGCGCCCGGGCCTGTTGCGATCATCAGCGGCACGACGCCGAGGATGAACGCGAAGGCGGTCATCAGGATCGGTCGCAGCCTGAGCCGGCAGGCTTCGACGGCAGCCTCGGCGACCGACAGGCCGCGTTCCTGCGCTTGCCGCGCGAATTCCACGATCAGGATCGCGTTCTTGGCGGCAAGCCCGATCAGCACGATGAGGCCGATCTGCACGAGGATGTTATTATCCAGTCCACGGAAAGACACGCCGAGCAACGCCGCGAGCACGCCGAGCGGTACCACCAGCACAATGGCGAACGGCAGCACCCAGCTTTCATATTGCGCCGCCAGCGCTAGGAACACGAACAGCACCGACAGTCCGAAGATATAGACGGCGGCATTGCCGGTGTTGCGCTCCTGATAGGCGAGCTCGGTCCATTCATAGGAGGTACCGGCCGGCAGTGTCTCTGCGGTGATCTTTTCCATCGATGCCAGCGCGTCGCCTGTGGACACGCCGGGTGCGGCGTTGCCCTGCAGCGGCACCGAGACGTACATGTTGTAGCGCTGGACCAGCGCCGGGCCGGTGACGTCGCGGATCTCGATCAACGTGCCAAGCGGAACCAGCGCGCCGGTCGCCGAGCGCACTTTCAGTTTCAGGATGTCGGCGCGATCGAGGCGGAACGACTGGTCGGCCTGCGCCCGCACCTGGTAGACGCGCCCGAAAGCGTTGAAGTCGTTGACGTAGGCGGTGCCGAGATTGGTCGACAGCGTCTCGAAGATGCTGGGGATCGGCACGTTGAGGATGCGCGCCTTGTCGCGATCGATAGCCAGGAAGAATTGCGGGCTCGACGCGGAGAAGGTGGTGAACACGCCCGTCAGCCCCGCCGTCTTGTTGGCCTTCCCGGCGATTTGGTAGGCAAGGGCCAGGATCTGGCGCATGTCGGCGCTGTTGCGCTCCTGGATCTGCAGCTTGAAGCCGCCGGCATTGCCGACGCCGCGGATCGGCGGCGGCGGCAGCGCGATGATGAAGGCTTCCTTGATGCTCTGCAGGCTGCCGAACAGATTGCCGATGACCTGGGTCGCCGACTGGCCGGCTTTCAGCCGCTCGTCAAACGGTCGGAATCGGGCGAAGATCACGCCGGCATTGCTGGCGTTGGTGAAGGTCGCGCCGGAGAAGCCGGCGAAAGCGACTGCGTAGTCGACCCCTGGTGTCTTCTGGATGATCTGCGACGCCTGTTGGATGACCGCATCGGTCCTCGACAGCGAGGAGCCGTCCGGCAACTGGATGACGACGATGGCATAGCCCTGGTCGAGCGACGGAATGAAACCGCGCGGCACCGCCTGCACCATGTAGACCGTGGCGCAGATGAGGCCCACGAACACGGCCAGCATGGCGCCGATCGCCAGCCACGAGCCGACCAGCACGCGCACGATGCTCGAATACCAATGGGCGAGCCTGTCAAAGCCAGTGTTGAAGCCGTCGGCGAGCGCCCGTCCGAACCGCGCCAGGAAAAAGCGCGGCGGCGCCGCAGCGGCATGGTGCGGCTTGAACAGCAGTGCGGCCAGCGCCGGCGAAAGCGTCAGCGAATTGAATGCCGAGATCGCCGTCGACACCGCGATGGTGATCGCAAACTGCAGGTAGAACTGCCCGGAAATGCCGGGGATGAAGGCAGTCGGCAGGAACACGGCGATCAGCACCAGCGAGATCGCGATAACAGCCGTTCCGACTTCGTCCATGGTCAGGTGCGCCGCCGGATTGGGCGCCAGCCCACTGGCGATATTGCGCTCGACATTCTCGACCACGACGATCGCATCGTCGACGACGATGCCGATCGCCAGAACGAGGCCGAACAGCGTCAGCATGTTGAGCGAGAAGCCGGCGGCGTAAAGCACCGCCAGCGTGCCGATCAGCGACACCGGGATCGCTACGATCGGCACGATCGCCATGCGCCAGGATTGCAGGAAGACGATGATCACGATGATGACCAGCACCATCGCCTCGAGGATCGTCTTGTAGACCTCCTGGATCGATTCGGCGACGAACTCGGTCGGATTATAGACGATGTCGTAGCTCAACCCCTTCGGGAAATCCTTGGAAAGCTCCTTCATCTTGTCCTGAATCTCTTCGGCTGCGGCGAGCGCATTGGTGCCCGGCCGCTGGAAGATGGCGAGCGCCACCGCCGGTTTGCCGTTGAGATAGGAGTTGGTGACGTAATCCTTGGCGCCGAGTTCGATGCGCGCAACGTCCTGCAGCGAGATCAGGCGGCCGTCTTCGGTCGATTTGACGATCACGTACCGGAAGTCGCGTGCGTCGTTGAAGCGCCCTTGCGTGGTGACCGTGTACTGGAACGCCGAGCCGGTGTTGGTCGGCGGCGCGCCGATCGAGCCTCCCGACACCTGGACATTCTGGTCGCGCAGCGCCTGCACCACATCGCCCGAGGTCATCCCGAGCGCGGACAGTTTTTCCGGATCGAGCCAGATGCGCAGCGAATATTCGCGTTCGCCGAAGATGATGAGGTCGCCGACGCCGTCCAGCCTGAGCAGTATGTCGCGCACCCGCGAGCGGGCGTAGTTCGAGACGTAGAGCTGGTCGTATGTGTTGTCGGGCGACAGCATGTGCACGACCATCATCAGGTCAGGCGAGCTCTTGGTGGTGGTGATGCCGAGGCGGCGGACTTCTTCGGGCAGGCGCGGCTCGGCGACCGACACGCGGTTCTGCACCAGCACCTGCGCCTGATCGAGATTGGTGCCCAGCTTGAAGGTGATGGTCAGCGCCATCGCCCCGTCGCCCGACGAATAGGACGACATGTAGAGCATGCCCTCGACGCCGTTGATCTCCTGCTCGATCGGCGTTGCCACCGTGGCCGCGACCGTCTCGGCGTCGGCGCCCGGATATTGCGCGCGAACGACAATGGTCGGCGGCGCGATCTCGGGATATTGCGCGACCGGCAGCTGGGTATAGGCAATCCCGCCGAGGATCAAAAGGACGATCGAAACGACCGATGCGAAGATCGGACGGTCGACGAAGAAATGGGCGAACCTCATTGCTGCAACCCGGCGGTCTCGACCTTGGGCGGCAGCGTCACCATCTCGACCTTCACCTTGGTGCCGGGCCTGGCATGCATCAGCCCGTTGACGATGATCGTCTCGCCGCCGGTCAGGCCCGAGCGGATCACCCGGTAGCCGTCGAGAAGCGGGCCGGTGCGCACGGGCTTGGCCGACACCATCCCGGCCTCATCCACCAGGAACACGATGCGGCGATCCTGATCGGCGCCGATCGCCTCGTCGGGCACCAGCACGCCGCTATGCGGCAGCGACCCCGGCACGTTGATGCGCCCGAACATGCCTGGCTGGAGAACGCCGTCGGCGTTGGCAAATCTTGCACGCACCCGCATGGTGCCGGTGGCGTTGTCGATTCGGTTCTCGGCAAAATCGAGCTTGCCTTTGAACACCGCCTCGGCGCGGTCGGCGACGCTGACAGCCACATCGAGCCCACCGGCGCCTTCCTGCATGGTGCCGCCACGCTGCTTGGCGTCGCGGGCGTAGCTGAAATACAGGCGCTCATCGACGTCGAAATAGAAGTCGATCGGATCGCGCGTAACGATGGTCGTCAGCAAGGTGGAATCCGGCTGCACGAGGTTGCCGACCGACACCAGCCGGCGGTCGATGCGGCCGGACAAGGGCGCCTTGATCTCGGTGAATTCCATGTTCAGGCTGGCGGTCGTCAGCGCAGCCGTCGCGCCCTGCATCTGCGCCTGCGCCGAAAGGTATTCCCGCCGGCGGTCGTCGACCGTCGCGGTTGATATATTGCCGGTCTTGGCGAGTTCGTCGGCGCGATCCAGCTGCATCTTGGAGAATTCGAGCAGACTCTTGGCGACATCCACTTGCGATTTGGCGGCATCATAAGCCGCTTGGTACGGACGCTGGTCGATGGTGAACAGCAGGTCGCCCTTGTTGACCAGTGCGCCGTCCTGGAAGCTGACCTTGTCCAGATAGCCGCTGACGCGCGAACGGATGGCGACCTGGTCGACGGCTTCGAAGCGCCCGACGAACTCGTCGTCTTCGACGATTTCACGGACCACCGGCTTGGCCGCCGTCACCACGGGTAGCTGCTGGTCCTGCGCAAACGCAGTGCTGCTGAAAGCCATGCCGAGCAGGAATGCCGCCGACGCGGCGGCGCGGGCAAGCCAGCCGGCCGATCGACCGGGTCGCCCGCCCGCGTCGCGATGCAATTGCCCATTCTCTGGGGTGTCCATTTGCGTCCCCGCTCACTGGACCCGGAGGTCGGTTGATCCGCTTCTACGCTCAGGCTTTTCGTCGAGATCAGAGCACTGCAGTGTTGTGCATGGCAACATGATCATTTTCCATGTGGGCTGAAATGTCCACCCAGTGGCTGGCTCGCCACCCGTCTTCCTCCTGACCCACCTGAGGTCTCTGGAGTGCCCGGATGCACCAGGCTTGCGCGCTGCATTCGACTTGACAACAGCCGAGGCCCAGTTTCGCAACGCCGCCTTACGTCGGGCGATGGCATCAATGCGACGGCAGTTGCACACGGCGTCGGCCACGAAGCCGCTCGCACCCAGCTCAAAGCGGTATTCGCCAAAACCAACCCACACCGCCGCACCCGCATAGATATCGATTATCGGCACGGCCAACCCGTCACTACTGATTGCCCTGACGATCGGCTGGAAAACGATCGCCGAACATCGGGAGGCCGCTGACAGACTCCGCTTGAGTCGCTTCGTCCTGCAAAACGTCCCAGTGCTCGGCGAGTTTGCCATCCTCGAAACGCAAAACGTCGGCGGCGATCCATGAGGCGGGCCGGCCGTGGCCGGAAAAGCGCCCATGCGCGATCACGTAATCTCCTTCTGCGAGGATCAGGTGATTTTCGTAGCGGAGAGTGTTGGGAAGGGCGCGAACCAGATTGAACAGGCCATCGCGGCCCGGAGGAATATGCGCGCTGTGCTGAATGTAGCCTGGCGACCAAAACGTCGCTGCCTTTTCGTAATCACGTCTGTTGAACAGCGTGTCGAAAGCTTCGAGAACGATCGCCTTGTTTTGAACATCATTAGTCATCGCTATCCCCTGTGCGGATGATTACCCAGGCCCCGCGATGCGAAGCTGACCATCTTCCATGATCCAATACCTCGACAGCAACCAACCTCAAATGACGAAGATGCGGGTAATTTGGGACATGCTGGGTAGTTGCTTGTTTAAGCTTCGCGATGCACCCGCAGCGCACTTGACCAAGCAAAAACGAAATGGGCGCACGCCAACCGGCAATTCTGCGCCCTTCGCTCAGTTCTGTAGGCGAAGGCGCGCCACATCCGCCGGCGCGATGTGCGACGGACTGCTGCCGAACCGCGCGGTCACATAGTTGGCGATCGCTGCGATTTCGGTGTCGGAGTATGAGTGGGCGAAGCTAGGCATATAGGGACGCCCCGTGCCCGGCCTGCCGGTGCCGCCGAGGATCATCTGGACGACATTCGCGGCGCTCGGATCGTTGAGCGCACGCACGCCGGTAAGCTGCGCTTCGCCGATGACAGCTCCAGCGCCGGTCCAGGCGTGACAGCTCACGCAATTGCCCTCGAACATGCGCTGGCCGACTGGATTGTCGAGGTCCGCCAGCCGCGGCGTCGCAGGGGCCGGCCCCGCGAGTTCTGGCAGATCGCTTGCCACCGCAGGCACGCTGCGCAGGTAGGTGACGATGGCGGCGATGTCGGATTTCGTCAACTTCGAGAGGCTGAGCTCGAGCGCCTCCCCCATCGGTCCCGAGGCAACGCCACGCCCTTTTGCATGGCTCGCCGACAGGTACTCGGTGAGTTCCTCCGCCGACCACGTGCCGACGCCACTCACCTTTTCGGCGCTGATATTGTAGGCGTTCCAGCCCTCGGCGACCCCACCGGCGAATTTACGCCGCTGGTCGAGCGCCTGCATCAGGTTGCGCGGGGTATGGCACTCGCCGCAATGACCCGCCGCCTCGACCAGATAGGCGCCGCGGTTCCATTCCGCGCTTTGCCCCTCCACGGGGCGGAAGCGATGGTCCGCGTTAAAAAGGCCGGCCCAGACGGTCATCAGCCACCGCTGATTGTATGGGAAAGCGAAGGTGTTGGGCTTGTTCGCCTGCTTCACCGGCTTCAGCGAGAAGAGATAGGCCTTGATCGCCAGCGCGTCGTCATCGGTCAGCAGCGTGTAAGAGGGGTAAGGAAAGGCGGGATAGTAGCGCGAGCCGTCCGGCGCGACGCCGCGATGCACCGCGTTGAGGAAGTCCGTGTCGGTCCATTTGCCGATGCCGGTTTCGGGATCGGGCGTCAGGTTCGGCGTGTAGATGGTGCCGAACGGCAGCACGAAGGGGCGCCCGCCGGCGAAGGGCACTCCGCCCTTTGCGGTGTGGCAGGCCGCGCAGTCCGCCATGTGGGCGACGTAGGCTCCTCTCGCCGCGGGGTCAGTTTCCGTGAAGTCATCCGGGACGCCGGTGAGCGAAGGGCCTTGGTACGCGGCCAGTTCGACGGGCGTACCTGTAGCGAAGGCATACGGGCCAGGCTGAAAGACCATCCAGCCGACGACCCCGGCAGCCACTATGCCTGCGACAATGGCGATCGTGGCCAGCCATAGTATTGTTCGCCTGATCCGCATGCTCACACCGCCTTTGCAATCAGCGGCGCGTCGATCGGCATGCGCGTCAGCTGCACACCCGTCGCGGCGAAGACGGCATTCGCGACAGCGGGTTGCACGACCACCGTTCCCGGTTCGCCGATCCCGCCCGAATTCTCGGTGCTCGCCACGACATGCACCTCGACCGCCGGCATCTCGTCGATTCGCAGGATGCGGTAGTCGTTGAAGTTGCCCTGCTCGACCGCCCCGCCGGCAAGGGTGATCTTGCCGTATAGAACCGCGGAGAGCCCGAAGGTGACACCGCCCTGGATCTGCGCCAACAGGATGTCCGGATTGACGACGTTGCCGACATCCGCGGCAACCACCACGCGGGTGACCCGCACGTCGCCTGCGTCGCTTACCGCGACATCCGCGATCGCGGCGAGATAGCTGCCAAAGGCGTTCATCAGCGCGAAACCCCGTCCCCGACGCGTGCCAAAGGGCGATGCCGGCGCCGGCGTCTCCCAGCCGGCCTTCTCGGCCACCAAGTTCAGCACGCCAAGGGCGCGGGGGCTCTTGTCCAGCATGCCGCGCCGGAAGACAAGAGGATCAACGCCGGTCTTGCGCGCCATCAGGTCCATGAAGCATTCGATCGAGAAGATGCTGCCGTTCGGGCCGACGCCGCGCCAGAAGGCCGGGGGGAGCACGCTGTCGTGGCGGATGTATTCAACCAGCATATCCCCCACCGCATAGGGAATCTCCGCCGCCCCGTCGACCGCATCTACATCGATCCCGTCCTTGAAGGCGGGTGGCAGCCAGCGCGCCATGATCGAGGCGCCGGTGACGCGGTGGTGCCAGGCGGCGACCCTGCCGTTCTCCAGGCGCGCCTTCAGCCGGTCGTGGTAGAGCGGGCGGTAGAGCTCCTGGCGGATGTCTTCTTCGCGTGACCACACCACCTTCACCGGCCCCTCGACATGGGCGGCGATGCGGACCGCGGTGACGACGCCGTCGGCTTCGAGCCGGCGGCCGAAGCCGCCGCCGATCAAATGGTTGTTGATCGTCACCTTCGCGGGATCGATGCCGAGGACCTTGGCGGCGCCTGCCTGAGCAAAGCCTGGCACCTGCGTACCGACCCAGACCTCGCAAGCTCCATCATGCACATGCACGGTGCAGTTCGTCATTTCCATCGGCGCGTGCGCGAGGTGGGGCAGTTCATAGGTCGCCTCGAACAGCGTGCCATCCTTCAGTTTGGCCGGCGCGTTACCCTCCTGCTTGGCGACGACGCCGGCGCCCTCCGACGCCTTCTCGAGGTCCGCCCAGAGTTGCGCCTGGTCGAGGCCGGCATGGACGCCGGGTGCCCACTCGATCGTGAGCGCATTCAGCCCCTGCATGGCCGCCCACGTGTTGTCGCCGACCACGGCGACGAGATCGTCGAGCACCACCACCTGCCGTACGCCGGCGATGGCGACGGCCCTCGACTGATCGACCGAACCGACCTTGCCGCCGATCACCGGCGAGGCCATCAGCGTGGCAAACTTCATGCCCGGCCGCATCACGTCGATCCCGTAGACCGTTTTCCCGATAGCCTTGTCCGGCGTGTCGATGCGGTGCACCGGCTTGCCGATCAGGCGGAACTGCGCGGGGTCCTTCAGCTTGACCTCGGCGGGTGGCTGGAGGCCGGCGGCTTGATCCGCCACCTCGCCATAGCGGATCGATCGCCCGCTCGCTGGTTCCGTGATGACGCCGTTCTCGGTGGTGAGGCCGGCAGGATCGACGCCCCATTTGGCGGCGGCTGCCTGGATGAGCATGGCGCGAGCCGTCGCTCCTGCCTTCCGGAGTGGTCCGCTCCAAACCATGGTTGTCGTCGACCCGCCCGTTGCCTGAATGACGAAAACCGGGCTGCCGTAGTTGGCCTGATCGGCCGGCGCATGTGCCGCGATCACCTTGTCGAGCCTGACATCGAGTTCCTCGGCGAGGCACTGGGCCTGCGAGGTATAGACGCCCTGACCCATCTCCACCGCCGGCAGTGTGACGGTCACCGTGTCTTCGGGACCGATATGGATGAAGGCATTGAAGCGCGCGCCGTTCGGCGCCGGTTCGTCCGCTTGCGGCTGCGCCTGCGCGCGTGCACGGGCCAGCGGCAACTCGATGGCGATCAGGAGACCGCCGGCAAGGGCCGCGCCGCGCAGCACGCTTCGGCGCGAAAGTCGCGGGTCCGCGGGAAACCGTGGATCAGGATCGTGCGGCATGCTTGATCCCCTCGCGGATTCGGACATAGGTGCCGCAGCGGCAGAGATTGCCGGCCATCGCCGCGTCGATTGCTGCGTCGTCCGGCTGAGCGTTCGCAGCCAACAATGCCGAGGCGGACATGATCTGCCCAGGCTGGCAGTAACCGCACTGGATGACTTCGAGGTCGAGCCAGGCTTTCTGGATTTTCGCTCCGGTGGCAGTGTCCCGGACGCCCTCGATGGTGGTGATCGCGCCGGCGCCGACCGATCCGACCGGCAACTGGCAGGAGCGCACCGCGACGCCGTCAAGGTGTACCGTGCATGCCCCGCATTGCGCGATGCCGCAGCCGAATTTGGTGCCGGTCATGCCGAGCACGTCACGCAAGACCCAGAGCAGCGGCATCTGCTCCGGGACATCGACGCTGTGGGCGGAGCCGTTGATTTTGAGGTCTATCACCTTCCCCCTCCTTCTAGCAGGCCCTCGCGGCGCCGGAAGCCGGTTGGATAGTCAAAGTGCACCCGAGGGGTTAGCCTGAATGCGTCGGCTCACCTTGGATTCTAAGCCGAAGAAACTTCCGACAAGAAGGTCAAATAAACCCCTAATTCGCGACATGAGCAATCCGCATCGACCGAACGCCGGTCCTTGATGACGGGCCTAATTGAAGCGGTGCTCTGGCATGGCAAAGTGGCAAGGCCCGCGCAGAGGAAGGTCACTTCGTTAAACGGGCTTTCGCCTGGCCCCGAAGAGCAAGGTCGCCAACAACGAGGCAAAGGCCAGGACGATGACGATTATCCCATAGATTTCGGCGACTTTAACGAGGCCTATCGACACCGAGAAGTAGCCTGCGAGGATCGCAGGAAGCGCGAACGACAGGTAGCCAACGATATAAAAAACAGACAGCAAGCCCGCACGTTCGTCGATCGCGGCAAGCGGTAGAAGGGTTCGCAGCGCGCCGGCAAAGGTGGCACCGAAACCGGTGCCCGCGATCAAGGTACCGAACAGCATGATCGATGCGAGTTGGGCATGCACTCCGCCAAGGGTTATCGCGATGCCGGCAGCCAGGGCGATGATCCCACCCCCCAGCACACGGCTCGGCGGAACCGGACCAACCGCAAGGACGGTGAGCACTCCGCTGAAGGTCAGCGCGGCGACGACAAACCCGCCGACGATCGGTTGGGTTGCCCCGGTCGCAATCCGAACCAAACTTGGCATCAGCGAAAAATAAAAGCCGCCCAGCGCCCAGGAAGCGACGATTGCCGGCGCGACTTGGGCAAGGGCGCCCCGGGCCTCTCGTGGCACGCGCACGTGCGGAAGCAACGAACGGATAGCGCCGGGGCGAGGCGGCGCGGTCTCCGGCATATGGAAAAGTATCACTGCCTCGATAGCAGACAGAACCATCAGCACCCCGTAGACGAGCTGTTGCGGATAGGGGGCATAAGTGACCAGGATCGCCGCGCCGAGGCTGCCGATGGTCAACCCGGTGAACGCGGTGATGCTGTTCAGGACGATACCGCGCTTAGAGGCGGTGTCGAGAATAGCCGCACCCAGCGTTGTAGTGGCGAAGCCTGTTGCAAAGCCTTGGACCGAACGTGCGGCAACCAGAGCGAAAACCGAATTGGCCGTCATGAACAAGACCATTGCGACGATATTCAAAAGAAGTGCGGCGGTGATGGCCGGCCGGCGGCCAATGTAATCGGAAAGCGATCCAACCGTCAGCAAAGCTCCCAGTAGGCAGATGACGTAAGCCGCGAAGATCACCGTTATATGGAGAGGACCCAGGCCAAGGCTTTCTCGATAATGTTCATAGAGCGGTGTTGGAGCGGAGCCGCTGGCGCCAAAGGTCATGGCGGCGATCACCGCCACAGTGGTGGTTGCGGTGCGAGAGAGCAAGACACGGCGTGGGTGCTGAGACTTTGACACACCGTGACTCCTTTCGCATCGGCTATAGGCGCGACGCGACCGCTTGCAGTCAGTTATCCGGTTTGCTCACGCATCCGCGGCCTCGCATCCGCGGTTTCCAGATGCTCCGCCCGAATCCGGAGGCAGAGCCGGAATTCATCCCCTTATCCGCGCGATCTCGGCGCGGGCCGCGCCTACGAGTTCCTCATTGGTCTGAGCGTGGCCCCACAGGCCCCATCCACCAAGCGTCGCCTCGGTCAGAAGCACCCACGTGCGCGTCTTCAGTTCAGGGTCGTTCGCGGCTGCCGCTACCAGGTCAGTCAGTTGTCCCACCAGTGCGATTTGCTTGTCGCGATCGAGAGCGCCGGCATTGGTTAGCACCTGAACCCGCACGTAATTCTCGTCGCCGTCCACATTGGAGATTGCTCCTTCGGGCATTTCGTGGACGAAGGCAGCCGTATTTTTCCGGAACATCGGAATATCCGGGACCTGCTCCACCGCCTTGACGACCGCGGCCGCATCCTTGGCGAGCTTGTGGATGTCCGCGAATGTGCCGGCTGCCGCATAGACATCGATCATAGGCATTGAGCGCTCCTTCGGGCTTAGGTCAGCGTCATCCAGAAATTACCAGTTGCCGGATTGGTAGCCGCCGCCAATCCAGGAGGCGAGTTCTATCGCGTACTCATTTGCCGCTTCTTCCCAGATACGATGCTCGGCTTCGAGCAGCACATAACGGTTATGAGGCAGCCGCTCGGCGAGAAATTGTCCGTTCGCGGCGGGGACAATGGGGTCGCTCTTGCCGGCGACAATCAGCACCGGCGTTTTGATGTCCGGCAGCAGCTTTTCGAGCTTGGGCAGGTCGGGGATATAACCGCGCACGAACTGCACGGCGTCCTCGAGGCGCCGCCCGGCCGATGCCGCCTTGAAGTCTTCAATGATCGGCGCTGGCGTCAGTTTCGCGGCCGCGACCAGATAGTCCCCGACGCCTTTCGCCCCGTCGATGGCAGCGAAGGCCCCGGGCGGGGAATTGATCATGTCTTTCAGCGCGCCTGCCGCGAGATCAGTGCGCACAGCCGCACCACCCAGCGCGAGGCTCTTGAACAAATCAGGTTTCCTGTGCGCGGCGAACAGCACTGCGAGCGCACCGACATCGGGGGCGACGGCGTGCGCTTCCTTCACATCGAAGTGCGCGAGCAGCTTGATGACAAAATCGCTCATCGCTTCGGGCGCCATGACATCGGGGCGGCTCTCAGAGCGGCCAAAGCCTGGCAGATCGACCGCGATCAACGGATGCTCCTGAGCCAGTCGCGGGACGACGTTGCGGAAGGAATAGATGCTTTCCGGCCAAGGCGCCGTGAGCAGTATAGGCGTTCCATAGTCCTTGCCGTTTCGCGCATAGCGAATGTTGAGGCCGTCAATCGTGGCCGTGGATACAGCGCCGATGTCGGGCAGGGCGTTGTCGCTCATGATGACTCCGATTCCTGGTGGATGCCCAGCACTCTAAAGTCGGCAGCGGAAACCCGAAACGACATAAATACCAAAAATTCAGGACATGCATCGTGCCCACAGACCGTGGCCTGAATAGCGGCATCTACGTCGTTGGCAATCAGAGCTCCGCGCTTAGGCTAATGACAGCGTACGGCTCACGCGCACGTCTTTTGTCATCTCTGGAGGTCACAATGGATGCAATTGCAACACACGTACTCGCAGCCCATGGCGGCCTCGAACGGTGGCGAAGATTCGAGGCGGTTTCCGCGCGTCTCGTGCAGGGCGGCGCATTGTGGGAGCTTAAACGTCAACCCGATACGCTGGCAGACACGGCGGTCACCGTTGGAACGCGTAGCGAGTGGGTGTCGCATTTTCCGTTCGGCGAGCACCGCTACCGGTCGCGGTTCAGGCCCGAGCGCGTTAGCCTCGAGACAGCCGACGGCGAAACGATGTCGGAACTGCGAAGCCCACGGTCGACGTTTCAAAATCACACGATCGAGACGCCGTGGAACAGTCTCCAACTCGCATATTTTGCTGGCACCGCGATGTGGACTTATATGAATTTGCCGTTTCTGCTCGCGTGGCCCGGTCTAAAGGTGGAAGAGACTGCTGCGCGTGCTGAAGCAGGCGAGTCTTGGCGCGGTCTACGCCTCACATTTCCCCCCGATATAGCAACGCACTGCCGGGTGCAGACCCTGTACGTAGACGACGGTGGGTTGATGCGCCGACATGACTACGATGTCGACATTGCGGGCGGCGCGCCAGGCGCGCACTTCCTTTCCGACTACACAGAGGTTGCCGGCATCAAGCTTCCGACCAAGCACCGGGTGTTTCCCCGGCTTGAGGATGGCAGAGCGGGCACAGAACCGCTCTTCGTTTCCATCGACGTGTCGGAGATTGTTTTCGAATGAGGCCGTCTCGCCCCTTTTGCGCTGCCAACCCAATAGGCCTGCCAACGCGGGGGCGGTAGTAGGCAGGAACGCGCATCTAGTATTCCGCGAGCGGACCAGCTGCGGCGCGAAACGTCTGGGCCGGCTCGCCAAATTCCCGCACGAAGGCGCGGCGCATTCTTTCTCGATCACCAAATCCTGTTTCCCTGGCAATCACTTCTATCGGTAGGCGGCTTTGCTCCAGCATAAGCTTGGCTTTCTCGAGTCGCAGGGACTTCACGACTTTTCCTGGCGACCGGCCAGTCTCTTGATGAAAGACCCGCGTGAATTGCCTGGGGCTGAGGCAGGCCACGCGAGCAAGGTCCTCAACGTCAAGCGGTGCGTGCAGATTGTTCCGCGCATAAGTGAGCACCCTTTGCACACGATCAGAAGTGGGATCGAGCTGCAGCAAAACCGATCTCTGCGACTGTCCGCCCGCCCGACGGGATCCCATCACCAGGTGGGCAGCGACCGCGCGCGCGAATTCCCTGTCATGGTCATGATCGATCATTGAAAGGGCGAGATCTGTGGCGGCGCTCATTCCCGCAGAGCTCCAGAATGTGCCATCAACCACAAAAAGTTGGTCCGCCTGAACTGCACAGCGCGGGAAGCGATGCTGAAGTTCATTGACGTGACGCCAGTGTGTTGTCGCGCGCTTCCCGTCCAGAAGACCTGCGGCTCCGGCCGTGAAGGCCCCATTGCCGATGGCGACGATCCTGCGTGTGCTCGCGGCTGTGGCGCGAAGATAGTCGGTCAACGGCGCTGGCGCTTCAAAGGGTTCGGACGCGTCGCTGAGCAGGAGGGTGTCATAATCATGGTCTTGCAGAGGTGATGTTTGGACATCGAAGCCGAGCGAGCCGCGTACTGTCCCGCCTGTGGCGGAGACGACGCACAGATCGTACACATTCGCTTTGGCGACCTCGTTGGCTGCTTCAAACGCTGATAGCACGCAGAAGCTCTGCGTGAGAAAATCAGGCGACACCGCCAGGGCGACGCGCAATGTATCCTTAGAATCGCGCCACAATCCTTCGCTCCCTTCGGGTTGTCTATTCCCCACCAGCCCCCCAGAAGAATTGGACGCAAATGCCATTTTGTTGGGATTTCGCCTCAGAATGTTGCCCGGTCCAGACCGCGTAGCCGGCCGCAATACAGCGATTACCCTCGTTAGCCGACCCCGTGACAGGCATCGGCCGAGGCGCAGATCCAATCGTCGGCATCCAATCCTCCCGCCTGCGTCAGGCACGCATGATATCAGGGCTATGATAGTCGTCATAGTCGGATTATGATTTCCGTCATAGCAGGAAGAGATTTTGTGGCCACGGCGTGTCCGAAAAGGCGGCATTTACGTCATTGGGCTTGGCAGTTGGGGCGCTAATTTGGAATGGGTGCAACACACAAAGGAACGAGCATATGGCTATGACAGTCGAGGAAGCGACCAGGATCGTGACACCGCTATATGAAGCGTTAAACAGACCCGCAGAGAAGGACGTCGGCGCGCTGTTGGCGAAGGCGGCCCATCCCGATTACAAATCGTATGGCACGAACCAAGATTTCATGACGCGCGACCAACTCGCTCAGGTTTTCAGCGGCATAGGTAAAGCCATACCCGACCTTCGGTGGACAATCGAAGAGGTTCACCCAATCGGCGACGACAAAATAGTCGTGCGCGGTAACGCCACTGGCACACCAGTGGGCGAGATATTCGGCGCAAAACCAACTGGCAAGAGCTTTGAGACCATATCGATCGATTTGTTCACGGTCCGGGATGGCAAGCTCGCGCAGGCCTATCACGTTGAGAATTGGGTGGATGCGCTGGAGCAGATGGCCAAGAAATAACGCCCAACGAAAGGAGCACCATCGTGGCAGTACAGCCCAATGCCGCATCAGCCGGCACATTCAGAATCGGCGGCGAGATCGAAATCAACCGGCTGGGTTTCGGCTCAATGCGCCTCACCGGACGCGGCATTTGGGGCGAGCCGGCAGACAGGGCTGAATGCCTGCGCACATTAGGGACTTTGCGCAGGCTCGGCGTGAACTTCGTGGACACCGCCAATTCGTACGGCCCCGACGTTTCGGAGAAGCTCATCCGCGAGGCGCTCCATCCATATGACGGCATGCTCATCGCAACCAAAGCCGGCTTTACCCGCGAGGGGCCCGACGCGTGGACGCCAAAGGGCAACCCTGATCATCTCATCGCGGAAGCAAAGCGAAGCGCCCAAAAACTCGGCGTCGAGCAAATCGGACTCTGGCAATTGCACAGAATCGATCCGAAGGTGCCGCAGGACGAGCAGTTCGGCGCGATACGCCAGATGCTCGACAGCGGCCTAGTCAGACATGCCGGCCTCAGCGAGGTGACAGTCCCGCAGATCGAAGCCGCGCGACGCGTGTTCGGCGTAGCGACCGTACAAAACCGGTACAATCTCACGGATCGCGGCAGCCAGGACGTGCTCGATTATTGCGACACGAACGGGATCGGCTTCATCCCCTGGTTTCCGCTTGCGTCAGGTCGACTCACAGGGTCGGGATCACGGCTGGATAAGATCGCGAAGGCGCATGACGCATCGCCCGGTCAGATCGCGCTGGCGTGGTTGCTTCGCACCAGTCCGATGATGTTACCAATCCCCGGCACGTCGAAGGTTTGGCATGCTGAAGAAAACATCGCGGCTGCGGAGATCACGTTGACCGACGACGAGTTCGAAACTCTCGAAACGCTCGGGCACGACAAGCGGTGATCATCGTTGAACCAGGGAAGGCCACATGACAGCCTCGCGCGACAGCACCATAACAGCGCCGACACAGTTTCTCGCCGTCGACAGCAAGCGGTACGCGTATCGACGGTTCGGTGCCGGAGCAGGACTTCCGCTCTTCTGCCTGCAGCATTTCCAGGGGACGCTCGACTACTGGGATCCCGCAGTCGTCGATCCGCTTGCCGAAGGTAGGGAAGTCATTCTGTTCGATAAGGCCGGCGTTGGCCGTTCGAACGGGACGGTGCCTGGCACGATCGCGGACATGACGGCGCATGCGATTGCGTTCCTTGACGGTCTGCGGCGGCAATTGTCTTTGAAGGCGGATCGTTTCTCATCGGGTATCGCGAATCTAGGCGCGTGGTGCGTGACCGCCTGGGCGGTCAATCGGTGTCGCTGTGGCAGTTCATTCGCGGATCGAAAGATCCCAACCTGATCTCGGTCCTTCTCGAAGATTCAGCCGCACTGGTCGGCATCGGCTTGGCGGCTATCGGTGTGACTGGGTCCGGGCTGCTTGGCGTGAGTTGGGCAGATGGCGCGGCGTCGGTGGCGATCGGCCTCCTGCTTGTTGGTGTCGCTTTCGTACTCGCCAACGAAACCCGTAGCTTGATTGCCGGCGAAGCGGTCGCGCCAATGGTGATGGAGCTAATAGAGGCGCTTTCAAGCGTTGGCTCGGTGAGCGGTGTCGAGGACATTGCGACCCTGCATTTAGGCCCGAATTCCATCCTTGTGGCGCTCACCCTCGTCGTTCGGGGCGACGCCACCACCAAAACCCTGAAGGCTGATATCGCGGATATCACCCAGGCGCTCAAAGCTGTCGATGAGCGCATTAGGTATGTCTACGTCCGTCCGTCCGAAAGAAAGCACTAGGCCTGGGCGCTAAGCTGCGCCTAACTTTCCTCGCCGCTGGACCGCGAGCACGGCGCTATTGTAACGTTCGCCCGCGCACCGCAGTTCTCCCTGCCGTTCGTTGCGCGGGTAAGCAAGTTGGCAAGCGAAGTAAGACAGCGAATGATCAATGAGGCGATGGTCCTCCTGGCGCGCAAGGGCGTGCAGGGGACGTCGTTCTCAGAAGTGCTCGATGCAGCGGATGCGCCGCGTGGTTCACTCTACCACCATTTTCCCGGCGGCAAGGATGAACTCGTGCTCGCGGCCATGGATGAGGCGAGCCGCCAGGCCTTGCTGGTCGTCGAGACCGCGCGCGGGAAGCGGGCGGACAAGGTGGCGGAAGTGTTTATCGGTTTCTGGCGCGCCGTTCTAACGCGTTCAGGTCTCGAAGCAGGATGCGCGCTCGTTGCCGTGACGCTCGGCGCGGACAATGATTCACAACGCGAGCGCGCCGGAGAGATATTCAGGCGCTGGCGCAAGCTGCTGCGTGAAATGCTCGCCGACGGTGGCGTGCCCGGTGATCGCGCCGAGGGCCTTGCAGCAAGCTTGCTCTCGTCATGCGAAGGCGGGGTCGCGCTGGCGCGCGCGGAAAAATCGATCAAGCCCTTCAATCTCGCTGCGGCAGAGCAATTGCGCGCCATCAAAGCGGCGATGAAGTAGCGGGCGATTTCAAGCGGCGAAATCTGCGCGCGCTATGGCCCCCGATCACAACTCGGGTCATTTGACGCCGATGTAGCGCAATCGCCCTGCTGTCCTTCTCTATTCGGGTGACGGTGAAGATTGATCGCGAAGCCAGCAAACGCACGGGTGCGGCCTCTTCGCCACGCCGCCGGCGTTTGGCCGGTTGCTTTTGAGAAGGTGGATGAGAAATGGCTGGCGTCGGAAAATCCGCAAGTTGCAGCGATTTCTCGCAGGCCAAGTTCAGAATTCTCAAGCGCGGCTTTGGCAGCCTCAATGCGGCGTTCAATCAGCCACCGATGCGGGGGACGGCCGGTCGTCAGACGGAACGCCCGCGCAAAGTGGCTTGGCGAGACGCCGCATGTGCGCGCAACATCTGCGAGCGCGACCGAGCGGCTCAAATTTGCTTCGAGATAGTCCTTGGCGCGTCGCTCCTGCCACGGCGCAAGTCCACCGTAATTCGGCCGACGCACGCCGCGCGGAGAGCCGGCGTACGCTGTGGTGATATGCGCGTGGAAGACCAGAGCGAGCTGATCGAGCAGAAGCTGGTCGGCAGTCAATCGCCGCTCAAGAAGCGGGACAACCGCCGAGGCGAGGTGAAAGAGCACCGGATCAAGCACGTCGAAGTCAGGGGGCTTTAGCCCCTCTGGCAACTGGCCGTATGTGGTGTCGGAAAGCTCGTCGATGGCCGTTTTTGAGATGTAGAAACGCAGGAAATCGAACGATGAATGAAACCCGACAACAGGTTCAGTCTCCAAGTGACAGGCGATCAACCCAGTTTGCGGAATGGGGGGAATGATGGTTTCCCGCCCGTTCTGCCACATCCGCAGTTGGGGCAGGGCGGCCAACATGACGTGGACAACGTAGGCGTCTTCGGCGCGCGCTTTCTTCGTGAACCAGCGGCTGTCCCGGTCACAACGCAGCCGCGTGAAGGCCAGTGGCGGGCAGTCGCCGACCTGCGACACGAGCGTCGGTGCCGGCATCCGGAACCGCTCGCTGACCTCGATCTCCACGTCCTTTGTGCTCATGGGCGTCTCGCGCCTTCGATCATAGATTTCACCTTAGGGAGATTAGGAGCACCTGAATTGTGAAATCCGACCACATTTTTGTAAAACCGCCGCCGTCATGATCTCGAGCCCAAGCCGGCGTGACCAGATATTTCTTGCCCATCGTTTGCGCACGAACGGGCGAGCTAGTCCGCGCAGATCCGGAAGTCGAAATCACAGTGCTCACCGAGATTGATCATGACGTATGGCGGCGCGCCGTCATGCCATGTCGCGACAAACCCCAATTGCCGCGCGTCGTCGGCGATCGGATTCAAGTCGTCAGTCTCCCGCACACGAAAGACGATCTCGTGATACGAGCGCAGCATCGTCTCCGCGTCAGACGTGGGCCCTGCGTCCAGTGGATGATCGAGTAGGTCGAGAAAGATGCCCCGCGGCTCCATCTGGAGGCGCGTCGTCGGACCGTCGACGTCTACCGTGGCAAACCCCAGGCGCTGAGCCATGAGGCCTACTTGATTGCTGTTGTGCCGCACATGCAGTTCGACACCGACAAGATGTGGAATGTCGAAGTCCGCTTCGACAAGAGCGAGCTCAGACCCATCGGGATCGGAGAGACACAGATATTCGTCCTCAAACGCCCATGCACGCCCTGTTGGCTGAATCCTAGCTGCCGCGAGGTTTGAAATCCAATCGTCGAGAGCTTCTCGCCTTACCCCAAGCGCAACGCCCCCAAGCGGTTTGAATGCAGGCAATGCGCTCATGAGCCCAGGGCGGGCGACAAAAGTAAGAAACGGCTCCGCGGGAAGGAAACTCGCCTGCTTTGTCTTGCACTCGCGCGGTGGCTCCGCCGACTGAAGTTTCAGGACCGTTGTGTAGAACCCCGCAATCCGTTGCAAGCTGCCGGTTGCGAGAATAACGCGATGAAGACGGGCCGGAGCGCTCACGATAGCCACGATGCCTCTTGGTCAAGCGGGAACTCTCGTGATTTGCGCCAGCGCCCTGGGGTCATTCCAGTGACGCCGGTGAAAGTGCGTGAGAAATGACTTTGATCCACGAAGCCACATGCTACCGCAATCTGTGCCAGCGACATGCCTTCCGAACGCATCAAATCCTTGGCGATCTCGACTCGCCGCCGCATCAGCCAGCGATGCGGAGCGAAGCCGGTACTTTGAGCGAAGGCACGAGAAAAATGGCTGGGCGAGAGACCGCACTCGCGAGCGAGTGAACCCAGTGACAGAGAGCCATCGAGATGACTGTCAAGAAGATTGCGTGCCCGGCGCAACTGCCACGGCGCCAGGCCACCCCGGTCCGCGAGGCGCGGGAGGCCGAGGCCGCCATACCGTTGCGCGATATGGAGATTGAGCGCATCCGCGATACGGTCAACGACGATCGCGACGCCCGCATGGGCACCGTCCAATGCGCGGTCTAAGCAGGAGCCGAGGTGGCGCATAACCGGGTCCATGGTGGCGGCTCCGGGTTTGACATCGAGCTTGTTGATCCGCGGCACACCATGCGCGTCGGCGATCCGGTCGAACGTCCGTCGCAAAAGGAGTACATCAATGGTCTTTCCCGGTGGGTTTTCGGTAGCGCATGGTGCCGTCGCCAACCGGACCAGGCACTGATGGGCCGCCGGATAGAGCATGATGGGGATCAGTTCGCCGTCAACGCGCAAAGTCGTGGCGGGTTGTTTCCGGCGCTGCAGATCCAGGACCACGCTCTGGCTTGTTACTCGAGAACCCGGCTGACGAAGCATGACGTCTTCAACCGAGCCGAGGGGGGCCCGGACGCGGAAGAAGTCCTTTTGCCTTCGGGCCTGGCCTTCCTTTAATTCCATAGTCCGGAGTTCCCTCCATCGCCAAAGCCTTGCCCAGTCCCGAGGCCCACAGCAGGTGAAGGTATCTAAGACACGAGCGGCGGACTAGTGGCAGGCGCTAAGTGCCATCTACCCACCCGCCAAGCGGGCTCGCGGTTCCAAACGCTTGCCTAGACGAGCCTGCCCGCGCGAAACCCGAAGCATCTACGTGTTTGAATCTAGAAAGTCTGAGATTGCTGAGGCGATCTGCGAGGCGGTCACACGGCCGACCATGCGCTTCGTGCCGGTGAAATCGCCCGAGCAGCAAAGTGTGATGATGCTGGTCCGGTTGATGCTCAACCGCCAGCGAACGCAGATATCGAACACGTTGCGGGCACACCTATCCGAGTTCGGGGTCGTAGCGCCGGTCGGGCGGAATGGGATTGAGCAGCTGCTCGTCGTCGTCAACGACCAGAACGACGACAGGATACCAGCTGACGCGCGGCTATGCCTGCGCATGCTCGAGGCGCAACTCAGGGTCGTGAAGCAACAGATCCTCGAGAACGATCGCAGGGTTCGGGCAAGTGCGCGTGAGACCGAGCTTGGTCGCAGGTTGATGGAGATCCCAGGCGTCGGCCCGCTGCTGGCAAGTGCATTCGTGCCTAGGGTCGCCGATGCGCATGCGTTCAAGTCGGGGCACTGTCTATCGGCCTGGATTGGACTCGTGCCGAAGCAGAATTCTAGCGGCGGAAAAGAGAAGCTCGGCAGTATCTCCAAGGCCGGCAATCGCTACTTGCGACAGTTGCTCGTGGTGGGTGCGATGGCGGTCAGGCGTTAGCGATACCGAGACGCTAGTTCGGCCCCGCGACCGCCATCGAACAGGGCGCGATTTGCGTCCGCGACAGCGGAGAGCCTGCCCCGTTCCCCCAAGGCCGGGATGCAGATCGTGTCACCCCGCCGGAGGCCGGCCAAGGATGCCTTAACGACATCGGCCGGCTCCATCACCGGCACATTGGGCCTGAGGACCGGCTTGCCGTCGATGTCATGGAATTCTGTCCTGACGACTGCGGGACAAAGCGCCTGGACGCGAACACCTTTGCCCTGGAGTTCAGCCGCGAGAAGCTCGCTGAACGTCGTGACGAAGGCCTTCGTGGCGGCATAGACCGAGCGCTTCGGCATGAACGGGGAGTTCAGGCTTCCACTGAAGCTGAGTAGTGAAGAGACATTGATGATGGCGCCTTCGCCGCGCGCAATCATCGCAGGAAGTGCCGCATGCGACAGACGCATGACCGCAGTTACCTGCACGGCGACCTCTTCCTCGGCGCGGTCGATCGAGAGGTCGACGAACGGCATGTAGGTCTGGAACCCGGCGTTGTTGACGAGTAGCGATACGTCCCCGGCCCGGATCCGCTGCTCCACCTTGTCGAGGCCTTCCGACAGCGCCAGATCGGCGACGATGGTTTCCGCGGAGGCGCCGCCGGCCTTGATCTCGCGGGCTACCGACTCGAGCCGGTCGCGTCTGCGGGCGACGAGCACGATGTCGTACCCGTCGCTGGCCAGGCGCTCGGTAAAAGCTTTGCCGATTCCGGAGGATGCTCCGGTAATGACAGCGACGCCCAAAGAACTCCCGGTGGAATTGGTCACCTCCGTCCTCCCAATGTTTCGTGCCGATGAATTGACCCCTGAATGTCCAACAATATCGCCTGCGATCGGTTTTGTACTAACCAAATCTCGTCCTGAGCTCAGAGCGGTGCTGCTCCTTTAAGGCAAGATGCGGCTTTCTAGCGCGGCATGCCGAAAGCGGATCGTTCGCTTCAAGGCGGTCGAGGGGCCGTGGCGGAATGCCTTTGTGCAGGCAGGCATTAGAAGCTCCTAAAATGGGAGGGATGTCCTCTATTGGAAGAGTCAACTCACCACATTTCCCGAGTGCACACGCGCGCCCGACAGCACACCCGATCACGCCAAAATCAATTGCGGAATTCACACGCCTGTCGCACTGTCCGGGTTTCGTAGCTTTCGAGGAGGAAAGGCTATGTTGTACCCCGGTCAGTGCTTGGGGCCGTGCGAGATCGATATGCTCTCTCGCGTGTGCCGCATTTTATGCAACGAGAACGGCACTCCCCTTGAATCGCAGCAGGCCCAGCGCATCGCGTCCCACCTGCTCAAGCTATTTATGAACGGCCTGATAACCGAGGAGGAACTGCTGGACGCCGAGAGGAACCGGGCTGGACGGCTAAAGCAGCCGCTCCAGCATCAGCTTCCGCCCCAGAACGTTGTGGCCGACAGCCAGCTGCACCTCGGCTAGGAAGTTGCCCAGCTCCCCGGCCGGTGCCGCCTGCCTTTTCACAGACGGAGGCGAAGCAATTGAGGCAGAGTTTGTGAATGCTGGAGCAGGCGTTGAAGCCAGCCAGTTCACTGCCGCTGTCCTGAACGAGGCGATTGAGGTTGGTGATGTCGGAGCTCAAGTTTCGCACCCCGTCGATCGAGAGCAAGGTAGCGCCCAAACTAAAGTCTGGATGGACGTCCGCTCAGCCTTCCCACTGTTGGCCACGCGGCGCGGTGGTGCCGCGGTGGCCGCCAAGACCGGCCGTAAGCGCCGAGGCTTTCCCCGCGCTATTTGCCTACGATCCAGTCCAACAATCGGGGATCTACGATCGGAGAGCCGGTATATACCCGGACAAGTTCCTCAGCGTATTTTCGCAACTCGCTCTCCGGGATGCTTTCTTCCAAGACCGATTTTAGAAAGGTCGTCCTCAGAATATCCGCATCGAGTGCTGACAGTCCATGTTTCGCCATGTTTTCCCTCGTGCCCCACGAGGGCGAAAGCCATTCCTCGTGCGCGGCCGCACGATAACAATTGGAGATGGTTTGGCGAGTCAAAATCCCGTGCTGGCCTGTCAGTCGGCCCCCGAAACGGACTTCCGCTGCAATGCCAGCTTTGCGCGGCAGTCTTTCCCCGATCCCTTCCATTCACCAAAAGCGGTCATCGCTATTGCAGAGGCCACAGGCAGCTTTGCGCCACAAGCTGACATTGGCTCGCCGCTCCATTGCAGCACAATTCCTGAGACGTGATCCACGCTCAATAATCGAATTACATGCTATCTTTCTTATCCGAAGTGAGATGATGAACCAAATGCGGAAGATCGCAGCGATTCTGGTCGCGGATGTGGTTGGCTATAGCCGCCTCGCAGAAGCGGATGAGGATCGGACACTTGCGCGGCTGCGGGTTCTGCGGAACGACTTGCTCGATCCGACGATCGCCGCACACGATGGACGAGTGGTCAAGCGTACTGGAGACGGCGCTCTCGTGGAG
This sequence comes from Mesorhizobium sp. B2-4-17, assembly GCF_006441275.1. Lineage (NCBI taxonomy): Bacteria > Pseudomonadati > Pseudomonadota > Alphaproteobacteria > Hyphomicrobiales > Phyllobacteriaceae > Mesorhizobium > Mesorhizobium sp. B2-4-17. The sequence continues at coordinate 56,214 of NZ_VFUX01000038.1, forward strand.
TTCCGCAGCGTTGTCGAGGCCGTGCGTTGCGCTGCTGAGATGCAGGAAGGCATGGTCGAATGGAACACAGGACTGCCTCACGATGAGCGCATTGAATTTCGCATCGGCATCCACGTCGGCGATGTCGTCGAGGAGAGTGACGGAGACCTGATGGGAGACGGAATAAACATCGCCGCCCGCCTGGAAGGCTTGGCGGAGCCGAACGGAATCTGCTTGTCGGGTTCGGCCTACGAGCAGGTGCGTGAAAAGCTCAAGGAAAAGTTTGTCGATCTGGGCGAGCAAACCTTGAAAAACATTGCCAGACCAGTGCGCGCCTATCACATGCTGTCCGGTGCCGCATCGGCGGAACCGGGAGTCGCACGAGGGAGACTAGTCCAGCAAGACAAGCCTTCGATTGCCGTCCTACCCTTCCAGAACATGAGTGGCAATGTCGAGCAGCAATACCTCTGCGACGGGCTTACAGAGGACCTGATCACGGAGCTTTCACGCTTCCGGCAGATGCAGGTTGCGTCGCGCAATTCGTCCTCCCGCTTCCGCGGAGCCGACGTCGACATGATACGAGCGGGACGCGAACTCAGCGTGCAGTACCTCGTCGAGGGCAGTGTCCGCCGTATGGGAACGCGCATCCGGATAACAGCCCAATTGATCGATGCCACGACGGGCAATCACGTCTGGGCAGAGCGTTATGACAGTGCGCAAGACGAGATATTCGATGTCCAGGATCGCGTCGTTCGCACTATCGTCGGAACACTTGTAGGACGAATGACGGCCGCGCGCACCGACTTGGTCCTGCGCAAGCCGCCAGCCAGCCTGGCGGCCTATGAATGTGTCCTGCGCGGCGATGCGTTGCCAATGGGTACGCCGGAGATTGAGGCAGAGGCACGGCATTACTTCGAAAGGGCCATCGAACTCGACCCCAGCTACGCTCGTGCTTACGCATTATTGTCGACAGCTATCGAGCGAGAGTGGTTTCTCGATATGAGTGATTCGAACCGCTTGCGCGACGAGGCGTTCGAGCTGGCGCGGAAAGCCGTCACGCTCGATGAAAACGACCATCTTTGCCAGCTAGTAATGGCTTGGGCACAGGTCGATCGCGGCGCCTACGAAGTGGGTGAACAGCATTTCGCCAAGGCCATTTCGCTAAATCCAAACCATCCGGTCAATCACACCGACTTGGCGATGTTCTATAACTATCGCGGCGAAACCGAGAGAGCCATTGAGGGGATGCTGGAGGCGAAGCGCCTCGACCCATTCTTCAACCCTTCTTGGTATTGGGGCGAACTCGCCGCCGTCTACTTCAACGCGCGCCGCTATGACGACGCCGTTGCCAACATGCGCCGATCAAGTTCTTTGTCGTTCTCGAAACAGGTTTGGTTCGCCGCAAGCTACGCAATGGCTGGCAAGCCCGATCTTGCGAGAGATTGCGTTGCTGGTCTGCTGCGCCGGATCCCAGAATTCTCCACTGCCAGATACGTCGCCAAGGAGCCGCTGTTTCGCATCGAAGACCGCCAGCATCTAGCTGAAGGCATGCGCAAAGCGGGCTTGCCGGAATGACCGCTTTGGGTCAGGCCAAGGCATCAGTCCTTCTGACAGTTGCGTCCGATATCGTTCTTCCGACGCCAAAGACCGCCATTCCGCTAATGATGCGGTGGACGGCTCTCCTCCCGCCCTGCGGTATGATCGTGGGGCCAGAGCTGGAGGAGATCTATGATGGGCGACGTTGCGACGATTGGTCTGGATATTGCAAAGTCAGTGTTTCAAATCCACGGGGTGGATGCGGCGAGTGAGGTTGTCGTTCGCAGGAAGCTGACGCGTGGGCGCGTGCTGGCCTTCTTCGAGAGCCTGCCACGTTGCCTGGTCGGTATCGAAAAGCCTGCAGCTCGTCGCATTATTGGGCGAGAGAACTGACTGCACGTGGGCATGACGTCCGGCTGCTGCCGGCACAGTATGTGAAGCCTTATCTGAAGCGGCAGAAGAATGATGCCGCAGATGCAGAGGCGATCTGCGAGGCGGTCACTCGGCCGACCATGCGCTTCGTGCCTGTGAAATCACCCGAGCAGCAAAGTGTGATGATGCTGCACCGGGTCCGGTTGATGCTCAACCGCCAGCGCACGCAGATATCGAACGCGTTGCGGGCACACCTATCCGAGTTCGGCATCGTTGCGCCGATCGGCACGGGGGTCGGGTTGCTCAATGATCCGGAAGTGGCGCGGCTCTACCTCGGCGCTAGCGCAAACGGAGCCATGGGCTCGACAGTTGCCGCCGTACATGAGGTGATGCATGTCTGACATCTCCGACCAATCTCGTGGAAGGGTTGGGTGGGTCAAGGCTCGAGAACGCGCAAGTGACCGCGAACTAAGCACAGGATGACGACCTTCATTGCTTGTAAAGTCGGGGCCACCAGGCCGCGAAAACCGAATGGCAACCAGATCATTTGAA
>NZ_VFUX01000039.1:0-57925 GCF_006441275.1 Mesorhizobium sp. B2-4-17
GCGGCGAACCCATCATGAGGGAGAAAACTGTTACCTATCTATCCGGTTCAAAGTGTTACCCATCTATCGGCTGGACATGGCAGGGCGATGAGGGGCAGCGCGACGCTTGTCATTTGCATGAGCATCGGAAACATGCAGACATGGCGCCCGACACGGGCCGAGCGGGTGCCAGGGGAGTCAGGATGGCGGTAGAGACAATGCAGCGGGCGTCCGGGCGCGGCATCTGGGGATGGATGTTCTTCGACTGGGCGGCGCAGCCGTTCTTCACGGTCGTCACCACCTTCATCTTCGGTCCCTATTTCGTCTCGCGCATGGCTGCCGACCCCAACACCGGCCAGGCGGTCTGGGGCTACGGCATCGCCGCGGCCGGGCTGGTGATCGCGGTTCTATCGCCCATTCTTGGTTCTATCGCCGACCAGACAGGGCCGCGTAAACCGTGGATCGCGTTCTTCGCCGCCGTCAAGATCACCAGCCTTAGCTTGCTCTGGTTCGCCGCGCCCGGCTCGAACCTGTTCCTGATCGTGGCACTGTTCTCGCTGGCGTCGGTCGCGGCGGAATTCTCCACCGTGTTCAATGATTCGATGATGCCGCGGCTGGTGCCGAAGAGCGAGATCGGCCGCATCTCCAACACGGCCTGGGGCCTCGGCTATCTGGGCGGCATGATCGCGCTGATCTTCGTGGTGACATGCCTGGCTGGTTCGCCCGAGACCGGCAAGACCATCATCGGCCTCACCCCGCTGTTCGGGCTCGATCCGCATCTGGGCGAAGATGCCCGCGCCACCGGGCCGCTGTCGGCCGGCTGGTATTTCCTGTTCATCCTGCCGATGTTCTTCTTCACGCCGGACGCCATCAAGGGCATCCCCATCGGGCCGGCGGTGCGCGAGGGCCTGTCGGAGCTGAAATCGACGCTGGCCGAGGTGCGCCGGCGCGGCGGCATCTTCCGTTTTCTCGTCGCACGGATGATCTATCAGGACGGCGTCAATGCGCTGCTGGCGCTCGGCGGCACGTTCGCTGCGGGCATGTTCCACTGGTCGATCACCGAGATCGGCATGTTCGGCATCATCCTCAATATCGTCGCCATTTTCGGCTGCTGGATCGCGGCGCGGCTGGACACCGCGCTCGGCTCCAAGGCGGTGGTGATGATCGCGCTGGTGATGCTGTCGGTCGCCACCATCGGTATCATCTCGACGGGGCCGGGCTTCACCCTGCTCGGCCTGATACCGCTCTCGACAACCGATTCAGGCGGCCTGTTCGGCACGGCGGCTGAAAAAGCCTATATCCTGTACGGCCTGTTGATCGGCCTGGCTTTCGGACCGGTGCAGGCGTCGTCGCGTTCCTACATGGCGCGCAGCGTCACGGCGGCGGAATCCGGCCGCTATTTCGGCATTTACGCGCTGGCCGGCCGGGCGACCAGTTTCCTGGCGCCGTTTCTGGTGGCGACCATCACCGCGCTCAGCGGTTCGGCGCGGCTCGGCATGGCGGTGATCATCCTGTTCCTCGGCATCGGAATGGCGATCCTGGTGAGGACGCCGTATCCGGCGGACCGGCCGGCGGGGTGAGTTTACCCTCCCCCTTGTGGGGAGGGTCGATCCGCGAAGCGGAGCGGGATGGGGGTCGGCGCTGCCCCACCCCGTCTCACGAGTTTTGCTTCGCAAAATCGTTCGCCGACCCTCCCCACAAGGGGAAGGGCAAGGCGCTCAATGCCTGAAATGCCGCACGCCCGTAAACACCATGGCGATGCCGTGTTCGTCGGCGGCGGCGATGACGTCATCATCGCGCATCGAGCCGCCGGGCTGGATGACGGCGGTGGCGCCGGCTTCGATCGCCGACAGCAAGCCGTCGGCGAAGGGAAAGAACGCGTCCGAAGCGACGACCGAGCCCCTGGTCAGCGGCTCCGAAAGACCAGCCGTTTCCGCCGCGTCGAGCGCCTTGCGGGCGGCGATGCGTGAAGAATCGACCCGGCTCATCTGGCCGGCGCCGATGCCGACGGTGGCGCCGTCCCTGGCATAGACAATGGCGTTCGACTTGACGTGCTTGGCGACGCGGAAGGCGAATTTGAGGTCGGCCATTTCGGCCGGGGTCGGCGCGCGCCTAGTCACCACCTTCAGCTCGAGGTCGTCGACCACGGCATTGTCGCGGCCCTGGACGAGCAGTCCGCCGGCTACGGATTTGACCATCGTGCCCGCCGTGCGCGGATCCGGCAGGCCGCCGGTGACCAGCAGGCGCAGGTTCTTCTTCGCCGCGACGATCGCCGCCGCCTCGTCGGTCGCATCGGGCGCTATGATCACCTCGGTGAAGGTTTTCACGATCTCCTCGGCGGCTTCGGCATCGAGGGTGCGATTCATGGCGACGATGCCGCCAAAGGCGGAGACCGGATCGCAGGCCAGCGCCTTGGCATAGGCTGCCCTCAGCGACGCGCTCTCCGCGACACCGCAGGGGTTGGCATGCTTGATGATCGCCACCGCGGCGGACCGTGCCGGGTCGAATTCGCCGGCCAGTTCGAAGGCCGCGTCGGTGTCGTTGATGTTGTTGTAGGAGAGCTGCTTGCCCTGCAGCTGGCGCGCCGTGGCGACGCCCGGCCGCTTGTCGCCATTGAGATAGAAGCCGGCGACCTGGTGCGGGTTCTCGCCGTAGCGCATCACCTCGGCCAGCCTGCCGCCGAAGGCGCGCCATGTCGGATGCTCGATGACCAGTGCCTCGGCGAACCAGCCGGAGATCGCCGCGTCATAGCTGGCGGTGCGGGCAAAGGCCTTGGCCGCCAGCTTCTTGCGGAAATCCAGCGACAGCGAGCCGATGTTCATCTCCAGCGCGTTCAGCACCGAGGCATAATCGCTGGGATCAGTGACGATAGCGACATAGGCGTGGTTCTTGGCCGAGGCGCGGATCATCGCCGGGCCGCCAATGTCGACGTTCTCGACGATCGCGGCATAGTCGGCACCCGAGCGGCGGACCTCCTCGAACGGATAGAGATTGGAGACGACGAGGTCGATCGGCTCGATGCCGTATTTGCGCATCGCCGCGGCATGTTCGGGATCGTCGCGCACGCCGAGCAGCGCGCCGTGCACGGAAGGATGCAGCGTCTTGACACGGCCGTCCATGATCTCGGGAAAGCCGGTGAGTTCGGAGACGTCGCGCACCGTCATGCCGGCCTCGGCGATCGCCTTGGCGGTGCCGCCGGTCGAGACCAGCTCGACACCGGCCGCCGCCAATGCCCTGGCGAAATCGATCAGGCCGGTCTTGTCGAAAACGGAGAGCAAAGCGCGCCGGACGGGAACGAGGTCCGGCGCGGGGATGTTCTTGGCGGCGATGGCCATGGGCGCGGCCTTTCACGGCTGGAGGGGCAAGCCCGCGCCGTAGCATATGACATCAGGAAATCAAGCGCCAAGCTCAGTGGCGGCCAGCCCGGTCAGTTGTTTTCGGCGTAGCCGGCGATGCGGGTGCGCGTCAGCTGCCAGTGGATCTCGGACACATCCGAGGCCTTGAAGGCGAGCACGATCTGCCGGCTTCGGCGCGGCCCGCCAAGGCCGGCGAAATAGATCGATTCCTCGACTTCGGGCACCACCTCGCTTGACGTGAACACCCAAGTGTCGGCCTGGTCGGCGGCCAGCACCAGGCGGTCGTGCTCGTCCTGCAGCAGGTTGATGTCGGGATGGACATGGAAGCGCACGGTGATGAAGTCACGGCCATTGTTGCGGATCGCGGCATTGCCGGGCCGCTGGAACCGATCCCTGCCAGACAGCACATCGCCGTTCGACGACAGCTTCAGCTCGCGCTCATGCAGGAAGCCGAAACGCTGGACATAGCCGTCATGGCGGGCGATGAAGCCATGAACGCCCTTCTGGTCGGTGCGCTTGCATTGCACAAGCTGCGGGCCGCCAATCAGCGGCGAACCGAGCAGGTCGTTCACCCGCAGCGAATGGCTGAAGCGAGCCGACGAGGTGTCGTTGATGGTGGCGGTGGAGTGCGCGGCGGTGGCGCGCGCCAAAGGCCGGAACTCGGCGGCGCCATAGGTATCGATGCCGGCATTGACGATGAAGTGCTGGCGGCCGGACGACAATTCGAAGGCAAGACAGCCGGCGTGTGCCGCGTTGGACACGTCGACCGGCGGCGGCAGGCCAGTGTCGGCAATGACGGTGGTGCCGCCCATCGACAGGCGCTCATAGCCCGAATGCGGTGCATGCAGCAGCGGCGCGCCGGCGGTGTCGTCGTGACGAAGGATGGTGGCGATGCGGTCGTGGATGGTGGCGCCCATGCCGTTGAAGCGGGCGAGGCTGCCATCCTGATGGCGGAAGAAGCGCAGCGCCGGCAGCATGCGGTCGATGGCACCGATCAGCGCCTGCGGCGGCGCTTCCGCCTGGTTGGCGTAGGTCTGGCGCAGCGGCAAGAGATCGGCGAGGATTTCCAGCACCGTCATCGGATTGCGTGAGATATGGCCGCCATCGGCGAGAATCTGACGGTTGAGTTCCTCGGCCAGGTTGCGGGTGGCGCCGCGCAGCGCCGAGGCCGGCGCCGGCAGCGAGAGTGCCGCGAAGGCCAATGCGATGCGGGCACGCAGCCGATCCTTGCCGTCGGGCATTTCGCGCGCCATCGACCTGAGATAGCGGATCTGCATGGCCAGCGATTTCAGGAAGGCGCGATAGAAGGGAAACTCGGCACCCTGCAGCACGACGGAAGAATGTTGCAGCCAGGCGATGATGCGCTTGGCCGCCGTCCCGGGCTCCCAGGCAACGCCGGCAATATGGCTGCCATGCATGGCGATCCAGTCGGAAACCAGGGCGCGGGCATTGGCGGCGGCAAGCTCGGTGCCGGCGGCCCGCATGTGGCGCAGCCAGCGAAAGCCATGCAAAGTCTTCTGCCAGCCGTGGTTGGGCACGTTGATCTGGAACGGCGACTTGCCGCTGGTCTCGACCAGATGCCCGGACAAGGGATAGCGGCCGTAATATATCTCGAGCGCGATCTGCGGGTCGGCGAGGCGCAGGTCCGGTGGCGCGATCAGAACACGTTCCGGCGTGCGGCCGGAATAGCGCCAGCGATAGACCGGCCCGGCGCGCAGGCGTCGACGCGTCTTGCGCCAGAACTCCTTCGCGACCAGCGTCCACAGACGCGTCGTGTTGCCGGCAGCAAGTGCCAAAAGCCCTCCTGGTCGTCCTCAACCCCAAGCACGAGTTTACATGATTGAACGAGACGTGCGAAGGCGAATTCCCGGGAACGGCTGCGGTTCACCCGGTTTTACCCAGGCTCTCCCTAAAAAGTCAGCAAAATGCATTAGCCGGCTCTACGCATGCGCGCGGCGAAGAAACCATCCAGGCCCGAGCGCTCCGGCGCGCCGAGGTCGAGATCGGCGGGCGTTGTGCGCAACGTGCCTTGCGCCGTCAGGAACGAATCGATGCCGGCGATCTCGCCCTGCCGCAGCGGATCGTCGACGACCGTCGGCGTCTCTCTGAGGAAAGCGCGATAGAGCTCCTCGCCTTCGAGCGGGTCGAGCGAACAGTTGGAAAAGACGATCCTGCCGCCCGGTTTCACCAAGGTGACGGCGCGGGCGAGCAGCCTGCGCTGCAGGTCGGCGAGCTTTTCGACGTCGGCCGTGGTCTTGGTCCAGGGCACGTCGGGATGCCGGCGTACCGTACCGGTCGAGGAGCATGGCGCGTCGAGCAGCACGGCGTCGAACAATTCCCTTGGCTCGTAGTTGAGCAGGTCAGCCTGGACAAGTTCCGCGGTGAGCCCGAGACGATCGAGATTCTGCGCCAGCCGCGCCAGCCGGTTCTTCGAGGTGTCGACAGCGGTGACCCTGGCGCCGGCCAGGATCAACTGCGCGGTCTTGCCGCCGGGCGCGGCGCAGAGGTCGGCGACGCTGAGGCCGGTGACATCACCGAACAGCCGCGCGGGCAGGCTGGCGGCGGCATCCTGAACCCACCATGCGCCTGCTTCAAAGCCGGGCAGTTCGGTGACGGATGCGCTGAGTTTTTCCACCCGCACCGTGCCGGTCGGCAGGACGATACCGCCGAGCTTTTCGGCCCAGGGTTCGGGCTCGGCCTTGACCGTGAAATCGACGGGCGCCTCGTAGCGGTGGGCCGCGAGGATCTGCCTGGCCTTGTCCACGCCATAGGCGGCCTTCAGACGGTCGGAAAACCATTTCGGTGCTTCGTCGGTGGCGGCGAGAGCGGCCGGCAATTCGGTTTCCTTGGCGCGCGCCAGGGTACGCAGAACGCCATTCACCAGGCCGGAAAAGCGCTGTGTGCGCGGATCGGACTTGGCGTGCGTCACCGCGAGGTCGACGGCTGCGCTGTCGGGAATATCGAGGAACAGGATCTGCGCCGCCGCCACATGCAGTATGTGCGATAGCACCGTTGCGTTTGGCGGCAGCGGCTTCTCCAGGCGGCGCGCCAGCAGTCCTGATATGGTCATGCGATAGCGCAGCGCCGTGACAAGGATAGCGCGCACCAGGCCCCGGTCACGCAAATCGAGCGCCTTGTATTGCGGGTGGCCGTTCTCGTGATCGGTCAGCCCGTCAAGCGGCGTCCTGGCGTCGATGACGGCGGCAAGCAGCCGCGCCGCCGCCTTGCGCGCGGCGAGGCCGGCAACGAATTCGCCGCCGGCATTGTGTTCCTGATCGCCTGAAACGGTGCGTCGAGGTCTGCCGGCCACGCTCACGACCACCGGCCCTTGGGCCCGGTCGGATTGCGACCCCATGGATTGGATTTCCCCGGGCTTGGCTCCGTAGCCGGTTCTGGCGTGGCCCGCTTGCCCCACGGTCCGGCTTGCTGCTGCTCGTCGGCCTGCGCCGGCGCCTGGCGCTCTGTGGCCTGGGATGCGCCGTCGCCCATTTCGCGCGCCATGGCCTGCAAGGCGGCGATGCGGTTCTCGGTGCTCGGGTGGGTGGAGAACAGACTGTCCATGCGCTCGCCATGCAGGGGGTTGATGATGAAGAGATGCGCCATCGCCGGGTTGCGCTCGGCATCGGAGTTGGGAATGCGCTCGGCCCCGCGGGCGATCTTGTCAAGCGCGGAGGCCAGCCACAGCGGGTGTCCACAGATTTCGGCGCCGCGCCGGTCGGCTTCGTATTCGCGGGTGCGGCTCACCGCCATCTGCACGATCATGGCCGCGAAGGGCGCCACGATCATCGCCGCCAGGACGCCGACAAAGCCGAAAGGATTGTTGTTGTCGCGATTGCCGCCGAGGAAGAAGGCGAAATTGCCCAGCATCGAGATGGCGCCTGCAAACGTCGCTACGATGGTCATGGTCAGCGTGTCGCGATGCTGGACATGGGCGAGTTCGTGCGCCATCACGGCGGCGATCTCTTCGTGGGTCAGCCGCTCCAGCAGGCCGGTGGAGGCCGCGACCGCCGCGTTCTGCGGGTTGCGGCCGGTGGCAAACGCATTCGGCTGCGGGCTATCGATCAGATAGGTCCTGGGCATCGGCAGGCCGGCCTGCTTGGCCAGGGCCTGGACAATGGCGTAATATTCCGGCGCGTTCTTCTCGTCGACCTCGACGGCATGGTTCATCGACAGCACCATCTTGTCGGCATTCCAATAGCTGAACAGATTGGTGCCGGCGGCGATCAGCAAAGCGATCATCATGCCGCCCGAACCGCCGATCAGGAAGCCGACTCCCATGAACAGGGCCGTCATGGCGGCCAGAAGCATCGCGGTGCGCAAAGTGTTCATCGTCTGCTCCTGTCTGGCTGGTGATGAAAGGGGGTCGATAGTCCTAGGCTCATCGCTATATGATGGGAAACGCCTGCCCCTGTTTCAATCCGCTTGGAAATATCCATGAACGACGAGACCAGTAAAACGCCGGCCGCCGGCTCGGATGACGGCGCGCTGCCAAAGGAGTTGACGCCCGCCGCCCGCCGCGCGCTGGCCGAAGCCGAGGCGCGGCGTCAGGATTATCGCAAGAAGGAAGCCGCCATGCCGAAGGAGATCGGCGGCCGCGGCGGCAAGGAACCTGGCCGCTACGGCGACTGGGAGGTCAAGGGCCTGACCAGCGACTTCTAGAAACCGGCCTAGGCGGCGCTGCGCTGCGCCTCAAGTGCGATCCAGCCGCGTTCGTCGATGGTGATGCCGATCGTGTCGTAGCCTGCGATCGACGCGTGCCGCGTTGCCATGGGATGCCGGTGCGTGGCGTTGATCACCATGACCGCGGCATCCGCAGCCTCGGCCGCCGCGATGCCGGCCGGAGCATCCTCGAACACAAGGCAGTCGCGCGCATCGACGCCGAGCCGTTCGGCACCCAGCAGGAAGCAGTCCGGCGCCGGCTTGCCACGCGAAACATTTTCCGCGGCGACGAGGATGGCGGGAACCGGAATGCCGGCGGCCTTCATCCGCAGCAGCGCCAGTTCGCGTGGCGCGGAGGTCACGATCGCCCAGCTTTCGCGCGGTAGCAAATTGAGGAACGCCACTGCGCCGGCGATCGGGACAATGCCGTCCAGATCGGCGGCCTCGGCCTTCAGCAGCAGATCCGCCTCATGCGCCGGATCAATGCCTGGGAGGGCAAGGCCGGTGATGGTCTCGATCGCCCGCACGCCATGGATCGTCGGCAGGAAGGCGGTGACGTCGAGGCCCTGTCGGCGCGCCCAATCGCTCCACACCCGCTCCGCCGACGCAATGGAATTGATGAGTGTGCCGTCCATGTCGAAGAGGAAGGCGGCGAATTTTCTGCCAGCAAACATGATTTTCCTTGAAATCCGGGGGGCGTCGAGGGGAGGGCGCAACCGTAACGTCCAGGCGCGGACATGGAAAGGCGCACAGGCATATTTCGCGGCAATGCGGGGAACCACCGCCACCGTCCGACGTTGCAATCCCACATCCCCACCATGCGACCCAAGGGACGACGCCCATGCTGATCCGCCTCGGCTACGAGATCGCCATTGAATGCGCCGAGGCCACTCCCGTGATTTCATTGCTCGAGATCCACAAGGACAGGCAGGCCGACATCAAGCGGCAAACGCGCGTGCTGACCTCGCCCTCGGTGCCGACCAGGCTCTACCAGGATTTGCACGGCAATAACTGCCGCCGCTTCACCGCGCCTGCCGGTACTTTTCGCATCCTCTATGACGCCGTGATCGAGGACAACGGCGAGACGGACGAGGTCAACACGCTGGCCAGGGAAATGCCGGTGGCCGAATTGCCCGACGAGGTGCTCGGTTATCTCCTCGGCAGCCGCTACTGCGAGACCGATCATTTGAGCGATCTCGCCTGGCAACGGTTTGGCCATCTTCCACCCGGCTGGGCGCGGGTGCAGGCGATCGTCGACTATGTCCACAACCGTCTGTCGTTCGGCTATGGCTACGCGCGGTCGACCCGCACGGCGGCGCAGGCGCATGAGGAACGGGTCGGGGTGTGCCGCGACTTCGCCCATTTGGCTATCACGCTCTGCCGCTGCATGAATATTCCGGCGCGCTATGTGAACGGCTATCTCGGCGATATCGGCGTGCCAGCCGATCCGGCGCCGATGGACTTCTCGGCCTGGATGGAAGTGTTCCTCGACGGCAAGTGGTACACGTTCGATCCGCGCCACAATCGGCCCAGGATCGGCCGCGTCGTCATCGCGCGCGGGCGCGACGCCACGGACGTGCCTCTGCTGCACAGCTTCGGCCCGCACCGGCTGACCCTGTTCAAGGTCTGGACCTATGAACAGGAAGGCAGGCTGTTCAATCCGCCCAATCACCGCATCGACAGGACGGTCAGCGCGCAGATGCTGGCCTAAGGGGCGTCGATATTCAGGTGATGCCGGCCTGCAAACGGCAGCTTCCTGCGCCTCCGGTGCTCACGTACTTTAAGTACGCTCCGCTCCGGCGCGCTGACCAGATAGGACCAGGCGCGTCATCGAGACAAATGCCGGCGACAGGGCCCTTGCCATGCGAGTGTGCCGAACCGGGCAGCTTGTAACAGGCCCCAAAAGGAAAAGGCCGCCGCTTCGTGCGAAGCCGACGGCCTTCCGTGTTTCCGTCCGTGGCGCGGCCTGTGGCGGCAACCCATTCGGGTCACCCGCCGCGCATCTCGCGCCTTAACGGGAAGACTGCTTCCCGAAAGTGCAATCCGCTGAGGCCACGTTCTGGAAAACGAAATCACTCGACATCGGATCACCTCCTTTCGATTTGTTGAACACGCCCTAATGATGGGGTGCGTCGCAGCAAATGGCAAGGTGCCGCAACGGAATGGCCGAACCCCGCCCGGGAAATCGTCTGGCGCGATGTTTTTGCGCAACAGATAGGGATTGCAGTCCGCGGACCGATTGGACGACAGTGCAATTCGGGATCAGGGCGATATTCGATGCATGGGAGCTGGAGATGGACGCTGCCGACAGAGCCGCACGGATCGTGCGAAGTGTCGTCGAGACGCTGAAGCCTGGTTTCGCGGTCAGGCTGTGGACCGGTGAGCGGATCGGCCCGGCGACGGGGCCCGTGCTTGCCATCAACGACCAGGATATTGTCTGGCAGATGGTCCGGCGCCCCAGCTTTTCGACGCTGGTGGAGATGTGGATATCCAAGGCGGTCGACGTCGAGGATGGCTCGCTGTTCGACTTCTACGCCCTGCCTTCGCAAGGCAAGTTGAAGACAAAGCTCAGATCACTGCCGAAGCTGGCGATTCTGCGGGACCTGCCGGCCGTGCTGTTTTCGCGAAAGCAGATGACGGCGCGGACCGATTTGTCCGGTCGCAACCCTTATGTCAGCGGGTCGAACAAGGAGGCGATACAGCATCATTACGATATATCGAATGCTTTCTACCGGCTCTTCCTCGACGAGCGCATGGTCTACAGCTGCGGCTACTTCACGGATTTTGCCAACAGCATAGACCAGGCGCAGATCGACAAGCTCGATCATATCTGCCGCAAGCTCCGGCTGAAGCCGGGCGAAAGCCTGCTCGACATCGGTTGCGGCTGGGGGGCGATGCTGATCCACGCCGCAAAGCATTACGGCGTCATCGGCCATGGCGTGTCGCTGTCCGAAGAGCAGACGAAGCTGGCGCGCGAGCGCATCCGCGCCGAGGGGCTTGAGGACCGCATCACCATCGAGATCAAATCCTATGCCGAGCTCTCCGGCACTTTCGACAAGATATCGTCGATCGGCATGTTCGAGCATCTGGGCCTCGCCAACCATGCCGCCTATTTCTCGACCGTCCACCGCTTGTTGAAGCCGGGCGGTATCTACCTGCACCACGCCATCACGCGGCGCAGCAAGGGCAACCTGAAGAAGACCTTGCGCAAAGGGCCGGAATACAAGGCGCTGATCAAGTACATCTTCCCGGGCGGCGAGCTCGACACGATTGGCATGACGCTCGGCAATCTCGAAGCGCATAGCTTCCTCGTCTACGACGTCGAGAATCTGCGTGAGCACTACGCCCGCACCTGCAGGCTATGGGCCGAGCGCCTGCATGCGCGGTTCGATGAGGCCATTGCCGAGGTGGGGGAGGCCAGGGCAAGGCTTTGGCTGCTCTATCTCACCGGATGCTCCATCACCTTCGAGCGTGCCTCGGCGCAGATTTTCCAGACCGTCGCCACCAAGCGTGTACGCGGGCCGAGCGGCCTGCCGCCGACGCGGGCGGATCTTTATCGGTAACGGCGCCGCCTGGGCGCCCGCCGCCCTCTCACTCGGCGATGCCGAGCGAAGCGATATAGGCCGCCGACGCCGGGATCTTGGCCTTGTCCTTGATCTCGATGATGAGACGCGGATTGCTTTCGAGTTTCGCGAGCGCGGCGAACACCGAACGCCACTGGATCGTGCCCTCACCGAGGCTCCAGTGACGATCGGCGTAGCCGTCGGCGTCCTGCAGATGGACATGCTGCAGGCGGTTGCCGGCGGCGTGCACATAGTAGTCGACCGGCGGCGCACCTGTCGAACCATGGGCATAATAGGCGTGGCCGGTGTCGATCGACACGGCGACGGCAGGGGACTTGTAGCTTTCGGCCAAAGCAACCCGGATATGCGGATCCCTGTCCTCGATGTTCTCGAGAACCATGGTGCAGCCGATCTCTTCGGCCCGCCTGACGGCTTCGCTCAGCGTCAGGTGGCAATATTCGACGATCTTCTCGCGCTCGCCGGGATTGTTGTCGAGATTGTTGTAGGACCATGTCGTGTAGGGGCTGTGGACGACCATCTGCGTCGCGCCGATTTGGGCGCAGACATCAAGACCTTGCATCAGACGTTTGCTGACCACGGCGCGAATATCGGGATCCTGCGAGGCGATGACGAAGCCCCAGAAAGGCCCGTGAATCCCGAGCCGTCCCTGGTGGCCGTCGAGGAGCTTTTTGGCGCGGGCGGCGAGCGGTGCCCAGTCGCCGTTGAGAACATCGGCGTTGGTGAAGCTCTGCAATTCCAGGTCGCGCTGCTTTTCGAGAAGCCAGGCGCGATGGATTTCGAGGTCGTCCAGGGTCATGGCGGCGCCAAGGATGGGCAGGGAAGTCATCGGTACTCCGATCGGTGGGATTTGAAATTGGCGAAAGCGACAAGGTGGGGTCGCGCCGGGCCCTGTATGGCGCCGTTTTCTGTCACGCGTATTACAGGCTGCGCGACGAGATTTTCGACGGCGCAACGCCTGCGGAGACCATGCCGCCAGCTAGACGAACCGCATCGTCGCGCCGATCTCGACGCTGGCCGGCTGGTCGACCGTGCAGTAGACGCCCAGATTGTGGGCGTTGTGGCGGACCAGGTTGCGCAGGATGCCGGGATCGTTGTCGAAGCCATCCTGGGCAATGATGGTGAAGCCGCAACGGCGGCAGGGCTCGGAGATGGTCAAGAGCAGATCGCCGATCGCAAGCTTGCGGCCGATCCACTCCGTCTCCGGAAATGAGCCTTCGACCGCCGCCATGTCGACGACGATGTTGGGGCGGAAGCGGCGCGCATCTGGTGTTCCTTCCGGATGCAGCGCCTTCAGGCGCGCCAGCGAAGCCGTGGTCAAAAGATGGATGGGCGCCTTGTTGTAGCGCGCTTGCGTGAGCGGACCGGCGTAGGCGGGCGGCGCGTTCTGCGGGCCGAATGGCCGGATCGAGGCCGCGAAGCCGAGATAGGCCGAAACGGCAGCATCGCTTTCCGTGCCCGGTGCCGCCAGCCAGTCGCCGCCGGGAATCGCGATCTCGAGCTTGCGGTCACCCGTCAGCCGGGTGCGGATGCGCGGCACCTTGTGCCATTTCGCCTCGCGATCGGGCCGGGCGATCTCATTGTCGGCGGCGTCGACCAGACCGAACATGCGGTCGCCGTCGATGCTGTCGGTGCCGACCGCGATCGCTTGCAGGCGTTCGCCGGCGAGCGAACTCGCCGGATAGCGCCAGAGTTCGGCAACCCTGCCGATCGCGGCCATGGCTCGTCTCAGCCTTTCCTGTTCTGCCGGTTGGCGACGAGATCGTCGACGACGGCCGGATCGGCGAGCGTCGAGGTGTCGCCAAGGGCGGCAAAATCGTCCTCGGCGATCTTGCGCAGGATGCGGCGCATGATCTTGCCCGAGCGTGTCTTGGGCAAGCCCGGCGCGAACTGGATCTTGTCGGGCGAGGCGATGGCGCCGATCTCCTTGCGGACATGGGCGATGAGATCCTTGCGCAACTCTTCGGTAGGCTCAATGCCCTTCATCAAGGTGACGTAGCTGTAGATGCCCTGGCCCTTGATGTCGTGCGGGTAGCCGACGACGGCGGCCTCCGAGACCTTCTCATGGCTGACCAGCGCCGATTCGACCTCGGCGGTGCCCATGCGGTGACCGGAGACGTTGATGACGTCGTCGACGCGGCCGGTGATCCAGTAATAGCCGTCGGCGTCGCGGCGACAGCCGTCACCGGTGAAGTATTTTCCCTTGTAGGTGGAAAAATAGGTCTGCACGAAGCGGTCGTGGTCGCCGTAGACGGTGCGCATCTGGCCGGGCCAGGAATCGGTGATGCAGAGGTTGCCGTCGGCGGCTCCTTCCAGCACCTTGCCTTCGCCGTCGACCAGCTGCGGCTTGACGCCGAAGAAGGGCCGGGTCGCCGAGCCTGCCTTGAGGTCGGTGGCGCCGGGCAGCGGCGTGATCAGGATGCCGCCGGTCTCGGTCTGCCACCATGTATCGACGATCGGCACCTTGCCGTTGCCGACGACGTTGAAATACCACTCCCAGGCTTCCGGATTGATCGGCTCGCCGACCGAGCCAAGCACGCGCAGCGACTTGCGCGAGGTCTTCTTCACCGGGTCGTCGCCGGCGCCCATCAGCGCGCGCAATGCCGTCGGCGCGGTGTAGAAGATGTTGACCTTGTGCTTGTCGATGACTTCCCAGAAGCGCGACTGCGACGGATAGTTGGGCACGCCCTCGAACATCAGCGTGGTGGCGCCGTTGGCGAGCGGTCCATAGACGATGTAGCTGTGGCCGGTGACCCAACCGACATCGGCGGTGCACCAGTAGACATCGCCGTCATGGTAGTCGAAGACATATTGGTGCGTCATCGAGGCATAGACGAGATAGCCGGCGGTGGTGTGCAGCACGCCCTTCGGCTTGCCGGTCGAGCCGGAGGTGTAGAGGATGAACAGCGGATCCTCCGCCTTCATCTTTTCCGGCTTGCAGTCGGGCTTAACCGTCGCGATCTCGTCGTGATACCAGCGGTCGCGGCCCGGCGCCCAGCCGATCTTGCCGCCGGTGCGGCGCACGACGATTACGTTCTTCACCGTCACGTCGTGCTTGGCAGCGATGTCGATCGCCTTGTCGGTGTTCTCCTTCAACGGGATCGGCTTGCCGCCGCGCAGGCCCTCGTCGGCGGTGATGACGAAGGTCGATTCGCAGTCGACGATGCGGCCGGCCAGCGCGTCCGGCGAAAAGCCGCCGAAGACGATCGAATGGATGGCGCCCAGCCGGGTGCAGGCCAGCATCGCATAGGCCGCTTCCGGGATCATCGGCATGTAGATGGTGACGCGGTCGCCCTTCTTGACGCCGTGCTTCTTCATCACGTTGGCGAGCCGGCACACATGCTCGTAAAGCTCGTTGTAGGTGATCTTCTTGTCGTCGTAAGGGTTGTCGCCTTCCCAGATGATGGCGGTCTGATTGCCGCGCTTCTTCAGGTGGCGGTCGATGCAATTGTAGGAGACGTTGATCAACCCGTCCTCGAACCACTTGATCGAGACCTTGCCGTCGAAGGAGGTGTTCTTGACCTTGGTGAAGGGCTTGAACCAATCGATGCGCTTGCCGTGCTTGCCCCAGAACTTGTCCGGGTTCTTGACGCTGTCGGCATACCATTTGAGGTAGGTGTCGTTGTCGATCAGCGCGTTCTTCTTCCACGCCGGCTGCACGCGATGGATCTTTGCCTCGGACATGTCTTCGCTTTCCTCCCGAAACCAAACCGCTGGCTTGGCGGCCAGCGGGATCGCGGCGAAGCGGCCGCGAATTCGCGCGCATTATTAACAGTTCCGCGAAGACGGCAACATTAGACGTTGGATTCGCGTGGCGCGATGCCGCAGCGGCTGCGCAAAACGCTGTCAGCACTCCCGGAGCATCGCTGCTAAGCACATGCTTTCGTGGAGGAAAAGGCCGTCATGGTCTACGAAAATCAATAGACAGTTAAGCAACCACGCGCACAATTCAGCGTTGGGAGGAAGGAGAATCAACCTGAGGACCGCAATGCGCGACCATGGCGAAATGGACCTGATGCTCAAGGGCTACGGCCTGACCACGGCCAAGATTCTCTATCACTTCCCCGACCATCCGCATCTGTTGCAGAGCTTCATCTGGCAGGACTACGATATCGCTCCGCAGTTTCCGGTACTGATCAAGTTCATCGAGTTCTGGAGAGCGAGGCTCGACGGGCCGCTGCATTCGGTGGTCTACACGCACCAGAAGCTGATCGCGCCGAACGAATGGCGCAAGCTGGATGGTGAGTTCGTGCTGCATTGAGCGGCGGCACAGCTGATCTCCCCCCTTGCGGGGGAGATGCCCGGCAGGGCAAAGGGGGGTGCTGTCCCGCCAACATGCCATGAAGCCGCCCGCAGTTGGCGGTTCTGGTCATCGTCGCGTTTCTTCACACCCCCCTCTGGCCTGCCGGCCATCTCCCCCGCAAGGGTGGAGATTGGCAGTTCCGGCGCCGGCTTCACACCGTCGGCGGATTGAGCCGGGCAAATCCTTCCTGACGCCGGTAAGGGAAATACGGATAGGGTGCGGTGACCTCACTTGCCGCATCAAGCTTCTTCATCTGCTCCGGCGTCAGCGTCCAGCCGATGGCACCGAGGTTCTGGCGCAATTGCTCCTCGTTGCGGGCGCCGATGATGACGGATGACACGGTCGGGCGCTGCAGCAGCCAGTTGATGGCGATCTGCGGCACGGTCTTGCCGGTCTCCGCGGCAACGGCATCGAGCGCGTCGACCACTTTATACAGATGTTCATCCTCGACAGGCGGGCCGAAGCTCGCCGTATCGTGCAGCCGGCTCTTTTCCGGCAGAGGTTGGCCACGGCGGATCTTGCCTGTCAGGCGGCCCCAGCCGAGCGGGCTCCACACCAGTGCGCCGACGCCCTGGTCGAGGCCGAGCGGCATCAGTTCCCATTCATAGTCGCGGCCAAGCAGCGAATAATAGACCTGATGCGCGACGTAGCGCGGGTAGCCGTGCCTGTCGGCGAGCCCAACCGACTTCATCACTTGCCAGCCGGAGAAATTGGAGACGCCGACATAGCGCAGTTTGCCGGCGCGCACGAGGTCGTCGAGCGTCGACAGCACCTCCTCGATCGGCGTGCCTGCATCGAAAGCGTGCAGTTGCAACAGGTCGATGTAGTCGGTGGCGAGGCGCCTCAGCGCGGCGTCGACCGATCTGACCAGCCGCGAGCGCGAGGAGCCATAATCGGCCGGGCCGTCGCCCATCGGCAGCGAGGTCTTGGTCGAGATCAGCACCGCATCACGGCGGCCCTTGATGGCTTCGCCGAGCACTTGCTCCGACGCGCCGTTCGAATAGACGTCGGCGCTGTCGAACAGGTTGACGCCGGCGTCCAAGCAGATGTCGATAAGCCGCCGCGCTTCCCTGGCATCGCTGTTGCCCCAGGCGCCGAACAATGGCCCGGAGCCGCCAAAGGTTCCCGCGCCGAACGAAAGCGCGGGGACCTTCAGGCCCGATGCGCCAAGACGTCGATAGTCCATTTTCCTGCTCCTGGTGTTTTGTGAAAGGGTCGAAAGCGATTCGGGTGTCGGCGAGCGTCACGACCGGACTGTGGCCGGTGCGCCAAGCGTGGCGCGATCAAGACGTAGTGCCAATGCGGCCACGGCGAGGGCGCCAAGCGGCAGTAGCGCGGCCACCCAGGTGAGGGCACCGAGGCCAAGGCCGTGGGCGATGACCGCGCCGCCCAGCCAGGCGCCCAAGGCATTGCCGAGATTGAAGGCTGCGATGTTGAAGGAGGAGGCGAGGCTCTGGCCGGCGCCTTGCGCCTTCTCCAGCACCCACATTTGCAGCGGCGCCACGGTGGCGAAGGCGGCCGCACCGAGCAGGCCGACATAGATCACGGCCATGACCTGGCTGTGAATGGCGAAGCTCATTGTCGCCAGCACCAGCGCCAGCACCACAAGGCTGCCCAGCACGGCCGGCACCAGCAAACGGTCGGCGACTTTGCCGCCGACGAGATTTCCGGCGATGAGGCCGCCGCCGAAGACGAGCAGGATCGGCGACACCGCCGCTTCCTTGAAGCCGCTGATCTGCGTCAACAGCGGTGCGATGTAGGTGAAGACGGCGAAGACACCGGCATAGCCGAGCACCGTGGTGGCGAGGCCGAGCAGCACGGGCGTGCGCCGCAGCACGGCGAGGTCGGCACGAAGCTCGCTCTTTTCAGGTGCCTCCTGGCTGCGCGGCACCAGAGCCAAGATGACGGCGAAGGCGGCGAGGCCGACCGCGGTTACCGCCCAGAAGGTCGCACGCCAGCCAAAGGCCTGGCCGAGCCAGGTGCCGACGGGCACGCCGAGAATATTGGCGATGGTCAGGCCGGTGAACATCAGCGCGATCGCCGAGGCCTTCTTGTTGGGCGCGACGAGGCTGGTGGCGACCACCGAGCCGACGCCGAAGAAGGTGCCATGGGCAAAGGCGGTGATGATACGGGCGCCCATCAGCGTCCAGTAATCGGGCGCCAGCGCGCAGGCGAGATTGCCAAGCGTGAAGATGGCCATTAGCGCCAGGAGCACCGTCTTGCGGGGCCAGTTGCCGGTGGCGATGGTCAGCAAGGGCGCGCCGATGACGACGCCCAGCGCGTAGCCCGAAATGAGCTGGCCGGCGGCCGAGATCGAGACGCCAAGGTCTTTGCTGACGTCGATAAGCAGGCCCATGATGACGAATTCCGTGACGCCGATGCCGAAGGCACCGGCGGCGAGGGCGTAAAGAGCAAGAGGCATGGTGGTTTCCACTTCCAAGACGACGAGCGCCCTGTCCAATCCGCGCCCCTACCGGGAAGATCGTATCGGCCCGCACTGTGAACCAGACTTGCCCAAGACATGTTTTCTGTGAAATAGATTCACAGATGGCGAGACCCGACATCAACCGCTCCGGCGAGATCGAAGTGTTTGTGCGCGTCGTCGAGGCCGGCAGCTTCTCGGCGGCCGCCCGCGCATTGCGCATGACGCCATCGGCGGTCAGCAAGCTGATCGCGCGGCTGGAGGCCCGGCTAGGGGCCAGGCTGATCAGCCGCTCGACGCGCAAGCTGCTGCTGACGCCGGAAGGAGCGGCATTCCACGAGAGCGGGCAGCGCATCCTGGCCGACATGGCGGCGGCCGAGCGGGAGGCGGCGGCCGGTGCCGCGCCGCGCGGGCGGCTCCGCGTCAACACCTACGTGCCCTTCGGGGTGCACCGGCTGGTCCCGCTGCTGCCGCGCTTCCTTGAACGCTACCCCGAAATCTCGATCGATCTGGTGCTGACCGATAGCGTCATCGACCTGATGGCGGAGCGCGCCGACGTCGCCATCCGGGCCGGCCCGCTCGGCGAATCACGGCTGGTGGCGCGCAAGCTTGGGCAGAGCCCGGGGGTCGTCGTTGCGGCCCCATCCTATCTCGATGCGCACGGTACGCCGCTGACTCCAATCGATCTCGACAGCCACAATCGCATGGGCTTCGGCTTCGTCAGGCATATCGATGGCTGGCCATTCCTCGACGCCGCCGGCAACGCAGTCATGATCCCGATCACCGGCAACACGCTGGTCAGCGATGGCGAGGCGATGCGGCTGATGACGCTGGCCGGGGCGGGGATCTCTAGGCTGGCACGCTGGCATGTGGCGGCCGATATCGCCGCCGGCCGGGTGGTGCCGCTGCTGGAGGATTTCAATCCCGGAGACCAGGAGGCCACCCACGCCGTCTATGTCGGCCAGGGCCGGCACCTGCCGGCACGGGTGCGGGCTTTTCTCGATTTTCTCGGGGAGAGCGTCAGGTTGACCTGAAGCGATCTCGGAAGCCGATCGGCTCCCGAGACGTCTGCCCCAACTGCTTCATGCTTTCGGCGTGAACGGCGCCGGATGGCGGCCGACGCCTTGGCGCTCGAGCATCCAGCCGGGATATTCGGCGGGCAGCGCGCTGACTTCGTCAAGACGGGCGAGATCGTCGGCGTCAAGCTTCACCTCGGTCGCCGCAAGGTTTTGTTCGAGCTGGTCCATGCGGCTGGCGCCGATGATGACGCTCATCACGAAGGGCTTGGCCAGGACATAACCGAGCGCCACCGTGGCGACGCTGACGTCGTGCTTTTTGGCGATCTCGCGCATGACGGCGACCGCCGCCCAGGCGCGGTCCTCATTGACCGGCGGGAAATTGAACGAGGCGCGACGGCCCTCGCCATTGCCGGGCGCGCCGGGACCGTATTTGCCGGAGAGCAGGCCACCGGCCAACGGCGACCATACCATCAGACCGAGCTTCTCCTCATTGATGAGCGGTACGATCTCGCGCTCGAGATCGCGGCCGGCGATCGAGTAGTAGGACTGGATGGTCTCGAAGCGGGCAAAGCCCTTGCGGTCGGCGATGCCCAGCGCCTTGGCGATGCGCCACGCTGCCCAGTTGGAGACGCCGACATAGCGGACCTTGCCGCTGGAGACGAGATCGTCCAGTGCCCGCAGCGTCTCGTCGATCGGCGTCACCGCGTCGGTGCCATGCAATTGATAGAGATCGATATGGTCGAGCTGCAGCCGTTCGAGGCTGGCGTCGACCGAGTCCATGATGTGGCCGCGCGAGGAGCCGCGCTGGTTCGGGCCGTCGCCCATGGGGCCATGCACCTTGGTGGCGATGACCACGTTCTGCCTGGCGACGCCGAGATCGCGGAGGGACTGGCCGAGCAATTTTTCGGACTCGCCGAAGGAATAGACGTCGGCCGTGTCGAAGAAGTTGACGCCGGCGGCGAGCGAGCGGCCGACGATCTCGTTGACGCCCTTTTGGTCGAGACTGGCGATCAGGCCCCATTGGGCGTTGTGGCCGGCGGCGCCGAAGGTCATGGTGCCGAGGCACAATTCGGAGACGAATAGCCCGGTATTTCCAAGCTGGTTGTAGCGCATGGTGAAGGCTCCAGAGGAATCGAGGTGACGGAAAGCAAATAGGAACGGCACGTTTCGTTTCCAGTCTTGGTGTAATGGACCTCTCTGACTGGCCTAACGGGCTCAGATGCGTCGTCTGCCGTCTCGCTTTGTGCTACGCAGTTGCCCGGCAGAGCGTCAGATCTCTATATCCCGAACGGGATCCTTGGGGCGGCGATTGACCTCTTCGGCAAAGTCGTCGTCCCAGACGGGCCCAGAAAGAAGATGCTCAGTAAGCGAACGCCTCTTGCCCACCAGTCTCTCGTAATCCTCGACTGAGAGTACGACGACGGCAGGCCTACCCTGCAAAGAGATGGTTTGCGGTCCCTTTTTCCGCGCCAGTCCGATCAGTTTTGAAAGATTGTCCCGTGCGTCTTGGAGCTGCCAGCTCATAGGAACAACTCCTAACCAGCGTAGTCGGTCAGCGAGAATACCATGGCATAATCCCATTTGGACACCGGTCGGGTTTTGTTCCCGAGGCTTATCTACTGCCGAAGATGGCCGAACCCACACGAACGCTGGTGGCACCGAAGGCGATTGCCGTCTCGTAGTCGCCTGACATGCCCATCGACAGTTTGGCAACGCCTGCCTCCCGTGCCAGCTTTTCCAGCAAAGCAAAATGCGGGCCCGGGTTCTCGTCGGCCGGCGGGATGCACATCAGGCCTTCGATGGCGAGGACGTGCACATCGCGGCAGCGGGTCACAAAGGCGACAGCATCGCGCGGTTCGATGCCGGTCTTCTGCGGTTCGGAGCCGGTGTTGACCTGGACGTAGAGCCTTGGCGCGCGGCCTTGCCTGGCGATCTCCTTGGCGAGTTCGGCGGCGATCTTTTCGCGGTCGACCGTCTCGATGACGTCGAACAGGGCCACCGCCTCCTTCGCCTTGTTCGACTGCAACGGACCGATCAGGTGCAGTTCGATATCCGGGAAAGCCGCTTTCAGGTCAGGCCATTTGCCTTGCGCTTCCTGCACGCGGTTCTCACCGAACACGCGCTGGCCGGTCTCGAGAACGGGCTTTATATCGGCGGCGTCGAAGGTCTTCGAAACAGCCACCAGCGTCACCGCGCCGGCTTCGCGACCGGCTTCCTGCTCGGCGGCGGCGATCTTCGCCTTGACCGCGAAAAACTGCTGAACGGTGTCGCCCATATGCAAATCCCGCTGTTTTGACCCGCGTTTTTGTCAGCCGCGATGCCCATATGGTTGACGGGTTTGCCAAACCATGGTGAACACCCGGACCACATTCCATGAACCGCCGGGCTTCGGCGGTCCGCATGCTTTTAAGTGAAAAACGTCCCATGGCAACCGAACGATACAATCCGCGCGCGTCAGAACCCAAATGGCAGAAGGCCTGGGCCGAAAAGAAGCTGTTCGAAGCGCACAATGACGATCCGCGTCCGAAATATTATGTGCTGGAGATGTTCCCCTATCCGTCGGGGCGCATCCATATCGGCCATACCCGCAATTATACGATGGGCGACGTGGTGGCGCGCTACAAGCGGGCCAAGGGTTTCAACGTGCTGCACCCGATGGGCTGGGACGCTTTCGGGATGCCGGCCGAGAACGCGGCGATGCAGAACAAGGTCCACCCCAAGGAATGGACCTACCAGAACATCGCCACCATGCGTGAGCAGCTCAAGGTCATGGGCCTGTCGCTGGACTGGGCGCGCGAGTTCGCCACCTGCGATGTCGACTATTACCACCGCCAGCAGATGCTGTTCCTCGACTTCGTCGAGAAGGGGCTGGTGACGCGCAAATCGTCCAAGGTCAACTGGGATCCGGAGGACATGACCGTGCTCGCCAACGAGCAGGTCATCGACGGGCGCGGCTGGCGCTCGGGCGCGCTGGTCGAGCAGCGCGAGCTGACGCAGTGGTTCTTCAAGATCACCGACTTTGCGCAGGATCTGCTGGATTCGCTCGACGGCCTCGACGAATGGCCCGAAAAAGTGAAGCTGATGCAGCAGAACTGGATCGGCCGTTCGGAAGGCCTGCTAATCCGCTGGCCGCTGGCCTCGGACGCTGCGGGCGAGCATGAGCTGGAAGTCTACACGACAAGGCCCGACACCATTTTCGGCGCCTCCTTCATGGCGATCGCCGCCGATCATCCGCTGGCTAGGAAGGCCGCCGAGACCAATCCGGCGCTGGCCAAGTTCATCGAGGAAGTGCGCCATATGGGCACTTCGGTGGCGGCGCTGGAGACGGCGGAGAAGAAGGGCTTCGACACCGGCATCCGCGTCGTTCATCCGTTCGACGACAGTTGGACGCTGCCCGTCTATGTCGCCAATTTCGTGCTGATGGAATATGGCACCGGCGCCATTTTCGGCTGCCCCGCGCATGATCAGCGCGATCTCGACTTCGCCAACAAATACGGCCTGCCGGTGGTGCCGGTGGTGATGCCGGAGGGCGAGAACCCGTCCGCGTTCCAAATTATCGACGTTGCCTATGTCGATGACGGCGCGATGATCAATTCACGCTTCCTCGATGGGATGAAGCCGAGCCAGGCCTTCGATGAGGTGGCGAAGCTCTTGGAGCAGAAGACGATCGGCAACCGGCCGATGGCCGAGCGCAAGGTGAATTTCCGCCTGCGCGACTGGGGCATTTCGCGCCAGCGCTACTGGGGCTGCCCGATCCCGATGATCCATTGCGAGCATTGCGGCGTGGTGCCGGTGCCGAAGGCCGACCTGCCGGTCAAGCTGCCCGACGATGTCGATTTCGACCGGCCGGGCAATCCGCTCGACCGGCATCCGACATGGCGGCATGTGAAGTGCCCGCAATGCGGTGGGGATGCACGCCGCGAGACCGACACGATGGACACCTTCGTCGATTCATCCTGGTATTTCGCCCGTTTCACCGCGCCCTGGGCGCATGAGCCGACCGACCCCAGGGCGGCCAATGAGTGGCTGCCGGTCGACCAGTATATCGGCGGCATCGAGCACGCGATCCTGCATCTGCTCTATTCGCGCTTCTTCACCCGTGCCATGCGCGAGACCGGCCATGTCGATCTGGCCGAGCCGTTCAAGGGCCTGTTCACGCAAGGCATGGTGGTGCACGAAACCTATCGTGTCGGCACGGCATCGAATGGCCGCTGGCTGGCGCCGACCGAGGTGCGGCTGGAGGATGTCGACGGCAAGCGCCGCGCCATCGACATCGCCACCGGCGAGGCGGTGACCATCGGCCCGCTCGAAAAAATGTCGAAGTCGAAGAAGAACACGGTCAGCCCGGAAGACATCACCGATGGCTACGGCGCCGACACGGCGCGCTGGTTCATGCTGTCGGATTCGCCGCCCGAGCGCGACGTCGAATGGACAGACGATGGCGCGGCCGGCGCGCATCGCTTCATGCAGCGCATCTGGCGCCTGGTGTCGACGGCGGCCGAGACGCTGGCAGGGGTCAAGCCTGCCGCGGCTGCCGCCAGCGAGGCGGGAGCGGTCTCCAAGGCGACGCACAAAATCCTAAAGGCGGTCGGCGAGGATATCGAGAAGCTCGCCTTCAATCGTGCCATCGCCCGCATCTATGAACTGGCCAATGCACTGACCACGCCGCTCAACGACGTGGCGGACGGCAAAGCCGACCAAGCGCTGCAAGGCGCCTGCCGACAGGCGGTGGAGATCCTGGTGCATCTGATCGCGCCCGTCATGCCGCATCTGGCCGAGGAGTGCTGGGAGACGCTCGGCGGCGCCGAACTGGTTGCCGAACGGCCGTGGCCGGTCTTCGATCCGGCGCTGGTCGTCGACAATGAAGTGACCTATCCGGTGCAGGTCAACGGCAAGAAGCGGGGGGATTTGACAATTGCCCGCGACGCGGACCAAGGTGCGGTCGAAAAAGCGGTATTGGCTCTCGACTTCGTGCAGAAAACACTTGAGGGTAAGGCTCCGCGCAAGGTGATCATCGTGCCGCAGAGGATCGTCAATGTCGTTGCCTGATCGGGAGAAGACAGAGCTGGGCCGTTTGCTGCGCCGCATCGCGTTGGCCGGCCTTGTCGGCTCGCTCGCGCTGGTTTCGGCCTGCACGGTGCGGCCGCTCTATTCCAGCGCGCCGCTGTCGACTGGCTCGACCGCCAATGCTGAAATGGCGTCGATCGCCATCAAGCCGGTCAGGACGCGTTATGCCCAGCAGGTGCGCAACAATCTGATCTTCGTATTCGGGCGCGGCGCCGGCGAACCGGCCTCGCCGCTTTATTCGCTCGATCTCGGCGTGACCGAAGCCGTCGAATCCTCGGCTCTCGTGCAGGTCGGAACCGATGAGGACGAGCCGACCGCCGGTTCGGTGACGCTCACCGCCGGCTATACGCTGACCGATGCGAGAACCGGCGCCGTGATCGCTGTCGGCAAGCGGGCGATTACCTCGTCCTTCGACAAGCCGCGCCAGGAATTTGCCTCCTACCGGGCGCAGATCGATGCCGAGAATCGCGCCGCGCGCGAACTGGCCGAAGCCCTGCAATTGTCGATCGCCCAGGATCTGGCCCGGCACGGCAAGGCAGCTGGCTAGAGCTCTCTGTCTTTACGCAATTCCGGACGGAAAGCCGTTACGCACTTTTCCTGGAATTGCTCTGGCGCCAGTCTTCGTTTTCGGAAAAATACCGTCTCAATCCTGGTGCTCGGACCGCTCGCGACGGCCAAGAGCCGAACCCTTCCGTTCACCTTTTTTTGCCGGCGCGTATGTGCGAGTGGGTGATCGTGGATGGCGATCATTCGCTCGAATCCGGATCGTTCGACATCGTCGCGAAAGATACGTTTCGGACGCTCCAACGGCGCTGACGGGAAGCAACTGTTAACCACTCGCTCCCTATTGCTCAGCAGACGTTTCAGAGTGAGTCTTGAGCATGGAATCCAAGCGTTTTCCTCGGGTCAATTTATCGAAGTCCGCTTCGCCCGATGATCCCGAGGGTGAGCGTTTCAACGGCATGAGCGACAAGGGGAACGGCCAGCGTTCCGGCGCGGCCAGGGTCGGTTCTCCGCCGCCGCCTGTTGATCTCGGCGGCAACGAAAGCCCGGCATGGCAGGAGTATTTCTTCCTGGCCCCCAATGTGCGCTTTACGCGCACGCCGGACTATGAGGCCAGTCCACGCCATCCGCCGCTCGACCAGGCTGCCACCATGCAAAACGAACGGCTGGGGCAACCGGCGCCGCCAACCATGGCGCGATCCGCCTCGGCGCTCCAGGCAGCCTCGTCCTTGTCATCGCCGATGAAAAACCGGAGCCCCGCTCCAGACGCTGCCCGGGCGCCCGCCGGCAACAGAGCCTTGATCCATGAAAGGCAGCCTGCCCCGCCCGTGGCATCCGTTTCACCAGGGCGTGCCGGCGATAAGGCGCGGGTTGTCGCACCGACGGGTCCGCGGACGGCCGCAATGGCACGTGCATCCGGATCAGCAGCTTCTGCTCCGGGAACGACGGCGGCACCGGTCAAGACAACAAGGCGCGAGACTGTCCGCTGGCCCTATCTGTCGGATCACGTCTTCTTCGAGCTCATGGCGCCTTACATGATCGAAGGCCCGGTGCCGGCGCCGCAGGCCGTCCCGGCTTCGCGCCCGCTAGCGCTGGCTGTCGCCGGCCGGGTGGACATTCGCCGCGCGCCGACGGCCGATCCCACCGCCTTATTCCGCGTCATCGAATGCCTGCCGGGCCTGCAAGCTCCACCCGCCTTGCCGGATGTCCGTCCGGCCAATTCGAACGAAGCCGCGGTTCAGTCGGTGGCGAACAGCGCCCCGCAGGAGGTTCAGGCGGCGGGTGCAATTCCGGTCGCTGCCAGCAAGGCCGTTCCGGCGCAGGTCGGGCAAGGGGCGGAGGAGGCCGTCTCGGCTCCAGCCATGCGCGGCTCTTCGCCGCTGCCCATGGTCGGCAAGATTGTGCCGGCCACCACTGGCGAAGCATACGAACTTCCCTCGGAAGAGCTGCTGCAGCAGCCACCGGAAGGGCAGGGCTTCTACATGTCGCAGGAGCGGCTCGAGCAGAATGCCGATCTTCCGGAAAGCGTACTCGAGGATTTCGGCGTGCGCGGCGAGATCATCCATGTCCGCCCCGGTCCGGTCGTTACCCTCTACGAGTTCGAGCCAGCGCCGGGCGTCAAATCCTCCCGCGTCATCGGTCTCGCCGACGATATCGCCCGTTCCATGTCGGCTGTTTCGGCGCGCGTCGCCGTCGTGCCCGGCCGCAACGTCATCGGCATCGAGCTTCCGAACGAGACGCGCGAAACCGTCTATTTCCGCGAGCTGATCGAATCCCAGGGTTTTCGCAAGACCAGCTGCAAGCTGGCGCTATGCCTGGGCAAGACCATCGGCGGCGAGCCGGTCATCGCCGAGCTGGCAAAGATGCCGCATTTGCTGGTCGCCGGCACCACCGGCTCCGGCAAGTCGGTTGCCATCAACACCATGATCCTGTCGCTGCTCTACCGGCTGAAGCCGGAAGAATGCCGGTTGATCATGGTCGATCCCAAGATGCTGGAGCTCTCCGTCTATGACGGCATCCCGCATCTTCTGACGCCTGTCGTCACCGATCCCAAGAAGGCCGTCACCGCGCTCAAATGGGCGGTGCGCGAGATGGAGGACCGCTATCGCAAGATGGCGCGGCTCGGGGTGCGCAACATCGATGGCTACAATGAGCGCGCCGCCGCTGCCCGCGACAAGGGCGAGACGGTCGTCATGACGATCCAGACGGGTTTCGAGAAGGGCACCGGACAGCCGCTCTTCGAGCAGCAGGAGATCGACCTGGCGCCGATGCCGTACATCGTCGTCATCGTCGATGAGATGGCCGACCTGATGATGGTCGCCGGCAAGGAGATCGAAGGCGCCATCCAGCGCCTGGCGCAGATGGCGCGCGCGGCCGGCATCCACCTGATCATGGCGACGCAGCGCCCGTCCGTCGATGTCATCACCGGCACCATCAAGGCCAACTTCCCGACCCGCATCTCTTTCCAGGTGACATCCAAGATCGACAGCCGCACGATCCTGGGCGAGCAGGGCGCCGAGCAGCTGCTCGGCCAGGGCGACATGCTGCACATGATGGGCGGTGGGCGTATTTCCCGCGTGCATGGCCCCTTTGTTTCCGACGCGGAAGTCGAACATGTCGTGGCGCATCTGAAGGCACAGGGCCGCCCCGAATATCTGGAAACCGTGACGGCCGACGAGGATGAAGAAGAGGACGAAGTCGACCAGGGAGCGGTCTTCGACAAGGGATCCGTTGTCGCCGAGGACGGCGATTCCAGCTATGACGAGGCGGTCAAGGTGGTGTTGCGCGACAAGAAGTGTTCGACGTCCTACATCCAGCGTCGGCTTGGCATCGGTTACAACCGCGCCGCTTCCTTGGTCGAGCGCATGGAGAAGGAAGGATTGGTCGGCGCGCCCAATCATGTCGGCAAGCGCGAGATCATCATGGGGCGGCGCCCGCCGGTGGCCGCGCCTGACGATGACGGCGCGGAGCAATCGGCAGGCTCGCCTTGATCCGCAGTTCATGAAAAAGGCCAGTTGCCCGGCCTTTTTCATGAAATCGAATGGCTTTGGAACAGTTTACGTTTCTCGGAAACGGCTAACCGCTCTCACTCTTTGTTTTGACGCAATTTCCAAGGGAAAGCGCTATGCGCTTTTCCCGGGAAAACCGTTTCACACTTTCTGGAATTGCTCAGCCGATCTTCTGGCCGGTCTTGGCCCAGTCGGCGAGGAAGGCGGCGAGGCCCTTGTCGGTCAGCGGATGGTTGACCAGCGCCTTCAGCGTCGCCGGCGGGGCGGTGATGACGTCGGCGCCGATCAGAGCCGCCTGCTTGACGTGGTTCACCGTGCGCACCGACGCGGTCAGGATCTCGGTCTGGTAATCATAATTGTCGTAGATCTGCCGGATCTCCTGGATCAGCTCCATGCCGTCCGAGCCGGTGTCATCGATGCGGCCGACGAAGGGCGAGATGAAGGACGCGCCAGCCTTGGCGGCGAGCAGTGCCTGATTGGCCGAGAAGCACAGCGTGACGTTGACCATGCGGTTCATCTCGGTGCGGATCGTCTTGCAGGCCTTCAGGCCATCGAGCGTCAACGGCACCTTGATGCAGACATTGGGCGCGATCTTGGCCAGAACCTCGGCCTCCGCCATCATGTCCTTGTATTCGGTCGCCACCACTTCGGCCGAAACCGGGCCTTCGACGATGTCGCAGATCTGCTTGGTGACGTCGGCGATCTTGCCGCCGGATTTGAGAATGAGAGACGGATTGGTGGTGACGCCGTCGAGCAGCCCCAGGTCGTTGAGCTCACGGATATCCTTGATGTCGGCGGTATCGACAAAAAATTTCATGGCGGTCTCCTGACGATTTCCTCGTGCTTGGGAAAGGCACGTTCAGCGTTACTCTTTGATCTAGACCAAAGTCGGGGCAAGGTCACGCCTCATGAGTGAAGATTCGCCCTTTGTCTCGGCCGCACCGGTGCTGGTGCCGATGCCGGCCGAACGCCCCTACACCTATGCCGTGCCGGCGGGCATGCGCGTCGTGCCGGGTTCGATCGTGCGCGTGCCGCTCGGGCCGCGCCAGGTCGCCGGCATCGTCTGGGATGGCGCGGTCGAGAAGGTCGATGCGAAAAAGCTGCGCCCGATCGAACAGGTTTTCGACTGCCCGCCGATCGACCGTGCCATGCGCCGTTTCGTCGACTGGGTGGCGCAATACACGCTGTCGGCGCCTGGCATGGTGGCGCGCATGCTGCTCAGGGCGCCGGAGGCTTTCGATCCCGAACCCTGGATCGAGGGGCTGCAGCGAACCACCGCCGTTCCCGACCGGATGACGGATGCGCGGTCGCGCGTGCTGGAGACGGCGGAGGGCGGTCTTGCCTGGACGCGTTCCGGGCTGGCGCATGCCGCCGGCGTATCGCCGACGGTGATCGAAGGGCTCAAGACGCAAGGCGTGTTCGAGACGGTGATGATCCCGCCGCGCCCGGTCGTGGCCGCGCCTGATCCGAACTATGCCGTGCCGGAGCTGATGCCGGACCAGAATGATGCCGCCTCGATGCTGCGCACCAATGTCGCGGCCGGTGCCTTCAATGTGGCGCTGCTCGACGGCGTCACCGGTTCGGGCAAGACGGAGGTTTATTTCGAGGCGGTGGCGGCGGCCCTCGACCAGGGCAAACAGGTGCTGATCCTGCTGCCGGAAATCGCGCTGACCCACGCGTTTCTGGAGCGCTTCCAGCGCCGCTTCGGCGCCAAGCCGGCCGAATGGCATTCGGACCTGCCGCCCAGGACGCGCGAAAAAGTCTGGCGGCAGGTGGCGGAAGGCCGCGTGCGCGTCGTTGCCGGCGCGCGCTCGGCGCTGTTCCTGCCGTTCAAGGAGCTTGGCCTGATCGTCGTCGACGAGGAGCACGACCCCGCCTACAAGCAGGAAGACCGCGTCTTCTACAATGCGCGCGACATGGCCGTGGTGCGCGGCCACATTGGTGGCTTTCCGGTGGTGCTGGCATCGGCCACGCCATCGGTCGAAAGCCGGGTCAACGCCAGCCAGGGCAAATACAACAGGGCTGTTCTTTCCGCCCGCTTCGCCGAGGCGGCATTGCCCGATCTCAAATCGATCGACATGCGCCGCGCGCCGCCGGCGCGTGGCGGCTTCCTGTCGCCGGTGCTGATCGAGCATATGCGCCGGACACTGGAGAAGAAGGAACAGTCGCTGCTGTTCCTCAACCGGCGCGGCTATGCGCCGCTGACGCTGTGCCGTGTCTGCGGTCACCGTTTCGGCTGCCCGGTCTGCTCGGCCTGGCTGGTCGAGCACCGCTTTCGCGGCCAGCTGGTCTGCCACCATTGCGGGCACAATGAGCGCCGCCCCGAGGCTTGCCCCGAATGCGGCACGCTCGATCATCTGGTCGCCTGCGGGCCGGGCGTCGAGCGCATCGCCGAGGAGGTCGTCACGCATTTCCCCGACGCGCGCACCATCGTCCTGTCGTCGGATCTGATGGGCGGCGTGCGGCGGCTGCGGTTGGAACTGGAGGCGATCGCCGATGGCGAGGCCGATATCGTCATCGGCACGCAGCTGGTCGCCAAGGGGCACAACTTCCCCAACATGACGCTGGTCGGCGTCGTCGACGCCGACCTCGGTCTCGCCAATGGCGATCCGCGCGCCGCCGAGCGCACCTTTCAACTGCTCAGCCAGGTGACCGGCCGCGCCGGCCGCACGGGCAAGAAGAGCCTCGGCCTGCTGCAGACCTTCCAGCCCGACCATCCGGTGATGCGGGCGATCGTCTCCGGCGATTCGGAAGCCTTTTACGAGCGCGAGATCGCCGAGCGCGAACGGGCTGCCTTGCCGCCCTTCGGACGGCTCGCCGGCGTCATCGTCAGCGCGGTGACGCGAGCGGAGGCCGAGGGCCATGCGCGCGGCCTGCGCCGGGCGGCGCCCGAAGCGTCGGACCTGTTCGTGCTCGGGCCGGCCGAAGCGCCGTTGTCCCTGCTCGGCGGCCGCCATCGCTTCCGGCTTTTGATCCAGGGCGAACGGCGGGCCGACATGCAAGGTTTCATCCGCGCCATGCTGGCCAATGGCCCGAAACAGCGCGGTTCGGTCCGGGTGCAGGTCGATATCGATCCGCAGAGCTTTTTGTGAGAATGGATCAGTCGGGGCCTGGCGGATCTTGCAGTATATTCCAGCACCCAACATCAAGCGCTTCAAAGTGCCTGACGTTTGCCGTAAGCACGGTAAGCTCATTGGCTGCCGCCGTAGCAGCGATCAGTATGTCCGCCAAGCCCGAGTTCTTGCCTTTCGCAGAGCCCGCTTCCTCCATTCGGCCCGCTCTTCGCGCTATGTCGGCATTGATCCCCAGAATTTGATCCGCGAATTCTTCAATGGTGTCATTGAGCCAGACAGCGAGGTTCTCGGCGCGCTTTGATGCCCCGGCACGATCGAGCTTGCGTATGCCTTTCTCGATTTCGGTGATAGCAATAACCGGTATGAAGAGCGTTTGCTGTTCACCTTGCGATACGATCCAATTGGCAATGTCTTTCGCAAGTGGCAGCCTGCCGGGCGCGAACGCCGATAAGATGGACGTGTCGAGAAGATAGCCGCTCAAAGATCGATATCCCGCGACGGTGACTCATTCCTTTCCAGCTCGATCCCTCCCGGGTAGCTCAGAAGAAACTCCCCGAAGTTTCGACGCTTGGCTGGATAAAGCT
The DNA here is from genome assembly GCF_006441275.1 of Mesorhizobium sp. B2-4-17. Taxonomy (NCBI): domain Bacteria; kingdom Pseudomonadati; phylum Pseudomonadota; class Alphaproteobacteria; order Hyphomicrobiales; family Phyllobacteriaceae; genus Mesorhizobium; species Mesorhizobium sp. B2-4-17. The sequence continues at coordinate 31,557 of NZ_VFUX01000039.1, forward strand.
TTTGCAAGTCCTTGACCGAAACGACAGCCGCTGCTGGCTTACCGTGCTTTGTGATAATGGTGGGCTCGCCGCTCTCCGCGGCCTCGACGAGTGCCGAGAACCCTGCCTTGGCTTCCCGAACCTGCATTGTTTTCACGGCAATCTCCTTGTGGTCTCTTGTGGTCATAATATAGGAATTGCACGGTAAAGGAACAGCCCGTCATGAAAACCCTTGGCCTGCTCGGCGGCATGAGCTGGGAATCGACCGCCATCTACTACCGCCTGCTGAACGAGATCGTGCGCGAGCGCCTTGGCGGGCTGCATTCGGCGAAACTGCTGCTCTGGTCGTTCGATTTCGCCGAGATCGCCGAGCGGCAGCACCATGGCGACTGGGATGGCGCCGGCGTGCTTCTCGTCGAAGCGGCGCGCAAGCTGGAGGCCGGCGGCGCCGAAGGGCTGCTTTTGTGCACCAACACCATGCACAAGCTGGCCGACCAGGTGCAGGCGTCCATATCCATCCCGCTGATCCACATCGCCGATGCCACCGCGGTCGCGATCAAGCGCGCCGGCATGCAGCGCCCGGCGCTGCTGGCGACGCGGTTCACCATGGAGCAGGATTTCTACAAGCGCCGGCTCACCGACGAATATGGATTGCAGCCGCTGGTGCCGGACGCGGCCGGTCGCGACATGGTCCACCGCGTCATCTATGACGAGCTCTGCCAGGGCATCGTCACCGACGTTTCGAAGGCGGCCTATATCGCCGAGGTCGAGCGTCTGCGCCGGGAAGAGGCCGCCGACAGCCTCATCATGGGCTGCACCGAGATCACCATGCTGATTGGCCGCCGCGATTTCGACATTCCGGTCTTCGACACGACGCGCATCCATGCAGAGGCGGCAGTGCAATTCGCGCTCGGTTGATGCGCTTGGCCTAAAGTGCCTGGAGCCATCTGGCGCGGCGCTTTACCTCAGCTAGAATGTCAAAAATTTCAAAGCAGGCGTTTCGAGGGACAAGATGGATTTTGCGTTTCCATGGCCGACGAGCCAGGGCGAGTGGCTGGCCTGGTCGAGCGCCGTCGTCACAGTGCTGCTGGGCTTGCTGTTTTTCCTGGCGCCGGGCGTTGCCTTCCGCATCCTGCGCCTGCAGGCAAGGCCGGAGAAGGCAGCGGCAATCGCCGAGGGGCGCGGCAGGATGTCGGGCTTTTATCTCGGCGTCGGCCTGTGCTGCGTCCTGCTCGCGCAGCCATTGGTCTATATGGCGCTCGGCTTCTCGTGGCTGTTCACCGCCTTTGGCCGCCTGCTGTCGATGATGTCGGATGGCGCAAACACACCTTTCAATTGGGTTTCCATTGTGGTGGAATTAGCCTTGGCGGCATTGCCGCTCGCCTTTGCCTTCGGCTTTGTGCCCTGAATCCAGAGGGATCGCGGTGCCGGAGGCGTCGATCTTTCGCCGGATGCGACAATAGTGCCTGAAAACCATGCGGAACGACGCATTGCGGTCTTAAAATGCCTGTGCTAGACGGCAATCGACTTTCGGCCGGGGATAGCGGAAGCCGCGCCTCCGTGCTTGAAAAAATGAAGTAAGGTCAAAGATTTAGCCAGAGTTTTTACTCGCGCCAACAATCTGCGGCCTGTCAGACAAGAGAAAAGACGGTCCGTGGCTCAATCGTCATCGCCAATCTCAGGTGTCGCAGAACGCTATGCGGGTTCGCTGTTCGAGCTCGCGCTGCAGTCAAATTCCGTTGCCAAGGTCGAAGCCGACCTCAATAGTTTCGAAGCGATGCTCGCCGGTAGCGCCGACTTGGCGCGGCTGATCAACAGCCCGGTGTTTTCCAGTGAAGACCAGGCCAAGGCCATCGCGGCGATCGCCGACAAGGCGGAGATTACCGGGCTGACCGGCAATTTCCTGCGCGTCGTCGCCAAGAACCGCCGCCTGTTCGCGGTGCCGGGCATGATCAAGGCGTTCCGCCAGATCGCCGCCGAGCATCGTGGCGAGACGGCCGCCGAGGTGACGTCGGCGCACGCGTTGACCGCTGACCAGGAAGCCGAACTCAAGGCGGCGCTGAAGAGCGTTGCCGGCAAGGACGTTGCCATCTCCGTCACCGTCGATCCGTCGCTGCTTGGCGGGCTGGTGGTCAAGATGGGCTCGCGCCAGATCGATACGTCGCTCAAAACCAAACTCAATTCGCTCAAGCTTGCACTGAAAGAGGTCGGCTGATGGACATCCGCGCCGCGGAAATTTCCGCAATTCTGAAAGACCAGATCAAGAATTTCGGCAAGGAGGCCGAGGTCTCCGAAGTTGGACAGGTGCTGTCCGTCGGTGACGGTATCGCCCGCGTCTACGGCCTCGACAATGTCCAGGCCGGCGAAATGGTCGAATTCCCCGGCGGCATCCGCGGCATGGCGCTCAATCTCGAAGCCGACAATGTCGGCGTCGTCATCTTCGGCGCTGACCGCGACATCAAGGAAGGCGACACCGTCAAGCGCACCGGCGCCATTGTCGACGCGCCTGTCGGCCCCGGCCTGCTCGGCCGCGTCGTTGACGCGCTTGGCAACCCGATCGACGGCAAGGGCCCGATCAAGGCGACCGAGCGCAGGCGTGTCGACGTCAAGGCGCCCGGCATCATCCCGCGCAAGTCGGTGAACGAGCCGATGTCGACCGGCCTCAAGGCCATCGACGCGCTGATCCCGGTCGGTCGCGGCCAGCGCGAGCTGGTCATCGGCGACCGCCAGACCGGCAAGACCGCGATCATCCTCGACACGATGCTCAACCAGAAGTCGGTGCACGACAACGGCCCCGAGAAGGAAAAGCTCTACTGCGTCTACGTCGCCGTCGGCCAGAAGCGCTCGACCGTCGCGCAGTTCGTCAAGGTGCTGGAAGAGCGCGGCGCGCTTGAATATTCGATCATCGTCGCCGCCACCGCTTCCGATCCGGCGCCGATGCAGTTCCTGGCGCCGTTCACGGCCTGCACCATGGGCGAATTTTTCCGCGACAACGGCATGCATGCGCTGATCAGCTATGACGATCTGTCGAAGCAGGCCGTCGCCTACCGCCAGATGTCGCTGCTGCTGCGCCGCCCGCCGGGCCGCGAAGCCTATCCGGGCGACGTCTTCTACCTGCACTCGCGCCTGCTCGAGCGCGCCGCCAAGCTCAATGACGATCTCGGCGGTGGCTCGCTGACGGCCCTGCCGGTCATCGAGACGCAGGCCAACGACGTGTCGGCCTACATCCCGACCAACGTGATCTCGATCACCGACGGCCAGATCTTCCTCGAAACCAACCTGTTCTTCCAGGGCATCCGTCCGGCCGTCAACGTCGGCCTGTCGGTGTCGCGCGTCGGCTCCTCGGCGCAGATCAAGGCGATGAAGCAGGTCGCCGGCTCGATCAAGGGCGAGCTCGCGCAGTACCGCGAAATGGCGGCCTTCGCGCAGTTCGGCTCGGATCTCGACGCCGCCACGCAGCGCCTGCTCAACCGCGGATCGCGCCTGACCGAGCTCCTGAAGCAGCCGCAGTTCTCGCCGCTGAAGACGGAAGAACAGGTCGCGGTGATCTTCGCCGGCGTCAATGGCTATCTCGACAAGCTGCCGGTCAACCAGGTCGGCAAGTTCGAGCATGGCCTGCTCAGCCACATGCGCTCGGCCGGCAAGGACGTTCTCGACGCCATCCGCAACGAAAAGGCGCTGTCGGACGATCTGCGCGCCAAGCTCAAGGCCGAAATCGACGCTTTCGCCAAGACCTTCGCCTGAGCGAAGCGCCAATCCGGATGAGACAAGACGGGATCAGGTTTGAAGCATGCCTTCATTAAAAGACCTTCGTAACCGTATCGCCTCGGTCAAGGCGACGCAGAAGATCACCAAGGCGATGCAGATGGTCGCCGCGGCGAAGCTTCGCCGCGCGCAAGAGGCCGCGGAAGCGGCGCGCCCCTATTCGGAGCGCATGGGTTCCGTGCTGGCCAACATCACCCAGGCGGTCGGCGGCGGTGGCGATGCCCCGGCGCTGATGACCGGCACCGGCAAGGATGATGTGCATCTGCTCATCGTCTGCACGGCCGAGCGCGGCCTTTGCGGCGGCTTCAATTCGCAGATCGCCCGTCATGCCCGCGACCACATCCGCCGGCTGCTGGCCGACGGCAAGCAGGTCAAGATCATCTGCGTCGGCAAGAAGGGTTTCGACATACTGCGCCGCGACTATGCGTCGATGATTCTCGATCGTGTCGATCTGCGCGAGGTCAAGACGCTCGGCTTCGTCAATGCCGACGCGATAGCCCGCAAGGTCATCAATCTCTTCAACGAGGGCGCCTTCGACGTCTGCACCCTGTTCTACTCGCAGTTCAAGTCGGTGATCAGCCAGGTTCCGACCGCGCAGCAGATCATCCCGGCCGCCACCGCTTCTTCGGCCCAGGCCGAATCGGCGGATGGCGCCAGCGCCGTCTATGAATATGAGCCGGAGCCCGGTGAAATCCTGTCCGACCTCATCCCGCGCAACATCGCGGTGCAGATCTTCCGCGCGCTGCTCGAAAACGCGGCCGGCGAAATGGGCGCCAAGATGAGCGCCATGGACAATGCGACGCGCAACGCCGGCGAGATGATCAACAAACTGTCGATCACCTACAACCGTCAGCGGCAGGCGCAGATCACCAAGGAACTGATTGAAATCATTTCGGGCGCCGAGGCGCTCTAGGCGCGGTTCGCGGGTCATCGGCCCGCGACTGGACCGCGTGAAAAACAAAGGACGAAAAAGGGTAAAGACGATGGCGAAAGCAGCGACCCCCAAAACGGCGGCCCCGAAGGCCGCGGTTCCCGCCAAGGCGGCAAAGGTTCCGGCAGCAGCGAAGGCGGCTCCTGCCAGCACGGCGGCAGCACCGGCCATGGCAGGGACGGCCGGGAGTTCGGCAGTGGCGACCAAGGCCACGGGCGTAGTCGGCAAGGTCCGCCAGGTCATCGGCGCCGTCGTCGACGTTCAGTTCGGCGAGCATCTGCCGCCGATCCTGAACGCGCTGGAGACGACCAATGTCGGCAACCGGCTCGTGCTCGAAGTTGCCCAGCATCTTGGCGAGAACACCGTGCGCTGCATCGCCATGGACTCCACCGAAGGCCTGGTGCGCGGCCAGGAAGTGCGTGACACCGGCGGCCCGATCGCGGTTCCGGTCGGCCCCGGCATGCTCGGCCGCATCATCAACGTCATCGGCGAGCCGGTCGACGAAGCCGGCCCGGTCGACGCGGTCGAACTGCGTTCGATCCATCAGCCGGCTCCGGCCTATATCGACCAGTCGACGGAAGCGCAGATCCTGATCACCGGCATCAAGGTGCTCGACCTGCTCGCGCCTTACGCCAAGGGCGGCAAGATCGGCCTGTTCGGCGGCGCCGGCGTCGGCAAGACCGTGCTGATCCAGGAACTGATCAACAACATCGCCAAGGCCCATGGCGGCTATTCGGTGTTCGCCGGCGTCGGCGAGCGCACCCGCGAAGGCAACGACCTCTATCACGAGTTCATCGAGTCCGGCGTCAACAAGAAGGGCGGCGGCGAAGGCTCCAAGGCCGCACTGGTGTACGGCCAGATGAACGAGCCGCCGGGCGCGCGCGCCCGCGTCGGCCTGACCGGCCTGACGGTTGCCGAGTATTTCCGCGACCAGGGCCAGGACGTGCTGTTCTTCGTCGACAACATCTTCCGCTTCACGCAGGCGGGTTCGGAAGTGTCCGCGCTTCTGGGCCGTATCCCGTCGGCCGTGGGCTATCAGCCGACGCTCGCCACCGACATGGGCGCGCTGCAGGAACGCATCACCACCACCACCAAGGGCTCGATCACATCAGTGCAGGCGATCTACGTGCCGGCCGACGACTTGACCGATCCGGCGCCGGCGACCTCGTTCGCGCACCTTGACGCGACGACGACGCTCAACCGCGCCATCGCCGAAAAGGGCATCTACCCGGCGGTCGATCCGCTCGACTCGACCTCGCGCATGCTCGATCCGCTGGTCGTCGGCGACGAGCACTATGGCGTTGCCCGCCAGGTGCAGTCGATCCTCCAGCGCTACAAGTCGCTGCAGGACATCATCGCCATCCTGGGCATGGACGAGCTTTCCGAAGAGGACAAGCAGACGGTGGCGCGCGCCCGCAAGATCGAGCGCTTCCTGTCGCAGCCCTTCTTCGTCGCCGAAGTGTTCACCGGCGCGCCGGGCAAGCTGGTCGATCTCGCCGACACCATCAAGGGCTTCAAGGGCCTCTGCAACGGCGACTACGACCATCTTCCGGAAGCCGCCTTCTACATGGTCGGTGGCATCGAGGAAGCGGTCGAGAAGGCACAGCGCCTGGCGGCTGAAGCGGCGTAATCAAAGCAATAGGGAGTAGTCGGTAGTCGATAGTGAATAGCAGCTGGGCTAGGGGGGCAGTTGCCCTCTTCCCTACTTCCTACTCACCAGTCCCTACTCACTAAATTGACATGGCTGAAGCTTTCAAGTTCGAACTGGTCTCACCGGAGCGCCTGCTGGTTTCCGCCGAGGTCGAGTCGGTCGTCATTCCGGGCGCCGAGGGCGAGATGACCGTGATGGCGCATCACGCGCCGGTCATGACCACGATCAAGCCGGGTGTCGTCACGGTGAAGGCCACGTCCGGCGGCGAAGAGCGGTATGTCGTGTTCGGTGGCTTCGCCGACATCGTCCCGGCCGGCTGCACGCTGCTGGCGGAATCGGCGGTCGCGGTGAAGGATGTCGACCGCGCCGATCTCGCGCGCCGCATCCAGGAAGCCAAGGAAGATGCCGTGGACGCCAAGGACGACCAGGCGCGCAGCAAGGCGGAACAGTTCCTTAGCCAGCTCACCACGCTGGAAGGCGCCATTCTGCCGGCCTGAGATCGGCACCAGATCACCGACTGAAAAGCGGGGCCTCGCCTCGCTTTTTTGTTTAAAAGTCCAATGCAGCGATGGCCGCTGCCGGTCCGCCGCCGCGCACCTGTCCGAGACTGTCGGCGACAAGACCTATCAGTGTTTCGCGCGCCCGGTCGCCCATGGCAAAGCCGGCCACGTCGAACGCCGCCGCCACCGTTTCGTCCGCCGGCGACCGTCGGTCAAGAAGTGCCGTCAGCGGTCCATCGAGCGGATCGGTGAAATGCGCTTCCGGCAGCGACTTGCCGCGCGCTTCACAAGCCGCGATCCACGCAGCGACCACTAGCGCGAGATGCCTTGGCGCGGCACTTGCGTGGAGACGTTCGATCGCGCCAGCAACGATGCGCTGCGGCAGCTTCTGGCTGCCGTCATTGGCGATCTGCGCCGTGCGGTGGGCGAGCGCTGTGTTGGAGAACCGCTCGGCAAGTTCCGCCGTATAGGCGGATGTGTTGAGCCCGGCGTCCGTCGGCAATGTCGGGATGGCCTCGGCCCACAGCGCATCGACAAAGCTTCTTATCGCCGGATCGGCAAAGGCGCGATCGACGGTGGCGTGGCCGCTGAGCAGGCCGAGATAGGCGATGGCCGAATGCGCACCGTTGAGCAGCCTCAGCTTCATGTCCTCGAAGGGCCTGACATCATCGACCATGGTGACGCCGAATTTTTCCCAGGCAGGACGGCCCGACGGAAACTTGTCTTCGACCACCCATTGGCGGAAGGGCTCGGCCATCACGGGCCAGGCATCCTCGACACCGAGTTCGCCTGATATCCTTGCCCGGTCGGCATCCGTGGTCGCCGGGACGATGCGGTCGACCATGCTCGACGGAAATGCGACCCGGTCGGCAATGTGCGGAGCGAGGCTGGGTTCGCCCGTTGAGCCGAGCCCGGCATCGCGCAACGTTGCGAATTCGGTCAGCAGCCGGTGCAAGGTGGCGCCGTTGGCGGGCAGGTTGTCGCAACAGAGCACGGTGAAGGGCGGTGTGCCGGCGGCCCGCCTGCGGGCAAGCGCTTCGGCGAGAAAACCATGCGCCGTCCTAGGCGCCCCGGGATTGGCGAGATCGTGGACGATGTCGGGATGCGTGGTGTCCAGTCCGCCGCCGGCCGCCCTCAGATAAGCCTTCTCGGTGATGGTCAGCGTGACGATGCGGGTGTGCGGATCGGTCAGCGCCGCCAGCACCGCGTCCGGATCTTCCGGCGCGACCAGCATCGAACCGACGGAACCGATGACCTGAAGCCGCTCTCCGCCGCTGCCGCGGATTGCCAGCGTGTAGAGCCCATCCTGCGGCGCCAGCGCGTCGCGCGTGTCGGCGCTGCGCAAGGAGACGCCTGTTATGCCCCAGTCCGTCTCGCCCGCCGCCAGGCAGTCGTCGACATAGGCGGCCTGATGGGCCCGATGGAAAGCTCCGACGCCGAGATGCACGAGACCCGGGACAATACGGCTGCGGTCATAGGAGGGTGTCGCGACCGCTGCCGGTAACGCCTGAACGGTTTTGCCCGAGAGACGGTTATTCGTCGTGGCGCGGCTGGTCTGGTCGGACGGCATGAAATCGCCTCAGCACTGATCGGCAGACGGCGTAACATCCGATCTCCTGCCACACAATGAGAGAAGTCATCATACAACAATCTAATTTTTGTATGTTGACATTATTTCCCGCCGAACCTACCGATAGCGCCTTCGGGAGGATGACCGTGGCACTGATCAATGCGGATTTGCTGTTTCCCGCCGAGGCCCATCCGCGTTCGATCGCCCGGGGCCTTTATGCCGGGATCAAGGACCTGCCGATCGTCAGCCCGCACGGCCACACCGATCCGCGCTGGTATGCGCTCAACGAGCCGTTCCCGGATCCGGCGCAATTGCTCATCGTGCCCGACCACTACATTTTCCGCATGCTGTTCAGCCAGGGCGTGCGGCTGGAGGATCTCGGCGTGCCGACCGTGGACGGCGCGCCGGTCGAGACCGACGGCAGGACGATCTGGCGGCGCTTCGCCGAGCACTATCATCTGTTCCGGGGCACGCCTACGCGGCTGTGGTTCGACCATGTGCTGGAGCATCTGTTCGGCATCGACGAGCCGCTGAGTGCCGCGACGGCCGACCGTCACTACGACATGATCGCGACCTTGCTGCAGTGGGAGAATTTCCGCCCCCGCGCCCTGTTCGAGCGCTTCAACATCGAGGTCATCGCGACGACCGAAGGTGCACTGGACGATCTCAAGTGGCACAGCATGATCCGCGACAGTGGCTGGGATGGCCACGTCGTCACCGCCTATCGGCCGGACGCGGTTGTCGATCCCGATTTCGAGGGGTTCTCGGCCAATCTCGATCGGCTCGGCGAAATCACCGGCCGCGACACCGGCACCTGGGCCGGCTATCTCGACGCGCATCGCCAGCGCCGCGCCTTCTTCAAGGAGTTTGGCGCAACCTCGTCCGATCACGGCCATCCGACCGCCGAGACGGCCAATCTTTCCGATGCGGCGGCGCAAGAGCTGTTCAACCGCATCCGCGGCGGCTCGGAGGACGAACGCGAGCGAAAACTGTTCCGCGCCCAGATGCTGACCGAGATGGCCAAGATGAGCCGGGACGACGGGCTGGTGCTGCAGATCCACCCCGGCTCCTGGCGCAACCATTCGCCTGGCATCTTCCACAAGTTCGGCCGCGACAGGGGCTTCGATATCCCGACGCGGACCGATTATGTGACGGCGCTGAAACCACTGCTCGATTGCGTCGGGCTGGAACGCGACCTGACCGTCATCGTCTTCACGCTGGACGAAAGCAGCTATGCGCGCGAACTGGCGCCGCTTGCCGGCGTCTATCCGGCACTGAAGCTCGGGCCAGCCTGGTGGTTCCATGACAGTCCGGAAGGTATGCGCCGTTTCCGCGAGATGACGACGGAAACAGCGGGCTTCTACAACACCGTCGGTTTCAACGACGACACCCGTGCCTTTCCCTCGATCCCGGCTCGTCATGACGTGGCCCGGCGGGTCGACTGTGCGTTCCTCGCGCGCCTCGTCGCCGCGCACCGGCTGCGCGAGGACGAGGCGCATGAACTGGCCAGAGAGCTTGCCTACACGCTTGCCAAGAAGGCGTACCGGCTGTGAGCCGGGCGTTTTGATTTCAAAGGGAGGAAGTCATGTTGTTTTTATCGAAAGTGACGGCGGCCACATTCGCCTTCGGCTCGCTGCTGATCGGCATTGCCAACGCTGAAACCGTACTGCGATCGTCGGATACCCATCCGGACGGCTATCCGACGGTCGAGGCGGTGAAATACATGGGTGACCTGATCAAACAGCGCAGCAATGGCCGCTATTCGATCGAGGTCTATCATTCCGCGCAGCTTGGCGAGGAAAAGGACACGATCGAACAGACCCAGGCCGGCGTCATCGATCTCGACCGCGTCTCGATGGGTCCATTCAACGGCATCGTACCGGAAACCGCGGTGCCGTCGCTGCCCTACATGTTCCGCTCGGTCGAGCATATGCGCCATGTCATGGACGGTCCGATCGGCGATCAGATCCTGAAGGCCTTCGAGGCGCATGACCTCATCGGCCTGGCCTTCTACGATTCGGGCGCGCGTTCCTTCTACAACACCAAGAAGGACATCACCTCGATGGTCGACATGCAGGGCATGAAGTTCCGCGTCATCCAGTCGGACGTGTTCGTCGACATGGTCAATGCGCTCGGCGCCAATGCCACGCCAATGGCCTATGGCGAGGTGTATTCGGCACTGCAGACAGGCGTTATCGACGGTGCCGAGAACAACTGGCCGAGCTTCGAATCCGCCAAGCATTACGAAGTTGCCAAGCACTATACGATGGACGAACACCAGATCGTCCCGGAAGTGCTGGTGATGTCCAAGGCCAGCTGGGGCAAGCTGTCGCCGGAAGACCAGGCGATCGTGCGGCAAGCAGCCAAGGACAGCGTCGTCAAGATGCGCGAACTCTGGGACGCGCAGGAGAAGAAGTCGCGCGGCATAGTCGAGGCCGCCGGCGTGAAGGTTAGCGACATCGACAAGCAGCCGCTGATCGATGCGATGAAGCCTGTCTACGACAAGTATTTGTCGACGCCCGAGCTGAAAGACCTGGCCGCTCGGATACAGGCCGAGAAATGACGATGACGGGCAGCACGCCGGGCAGCGCGGAGACCCCCGCGCTGCCTTCCGGCCGGTCGGGCCAGACTGGGTTCTGGCTGCGGGCGGAGCGCCTTCTTTCCGGGCTTGCCCGGCTGGCCCTATGGGTCAGCGGAGCGGGATTGACGCTGATGACGATTATCATCTTCTGGCAGGTGTTCTCGCGCTACGTGCTCAACCGGTCGCCAAGCTGGACCGAATCCTTCTCGGTGCTTTTGATGGGATGGTTCATCTTCCTGGGCGCCGCGGTCGGTGTGCGCGAACGCACGCATCTTGGTTTCGATGTGCTGCTCTATGTGTTGCCCGCCTCGGCGAAGGCGGTGCTGCGCAGTATTTCCGACCTTGTCGTTCTGGCCTTCGGCGCCGGCATGATCATCTACGGCATACAACTGGCAAGGCTGACCTGGAATACCGTGATGCCCTCGCTCGCCCTGCCGGGCGGGGTCAGCTTCCTGCCGGTTATTCTGGGCGGTGCGCTGGTTTGCCTGTTTTCGCTGGAGCGCCTGGCCGGGCGTTTTGCCGGATTGCCGGTCGACGCCGACATTTATGCGACCGGCGAGGAGCCCTGAACCATGGCGCTGATCGTCCTGTTCGGAACCTTTGTGTTCCTGCTCGTTATCGGCACGCCGATCGCCTTCTGCCTCGGCGTTGCCAGCTTCGCGACGATCCTCATACTGGGCCTGCCGCCGGTGGTGGTGTTCCAGCGGCTCAATTCCGGGGTCAGCGTGTTCTCGCTGATGGCCATTCCCTTCTTCATCTTCGCCGGCGATCTGATGGTGCGCGGCGGGATCGCGGCGCGCCTGGTGGCGCTGGCCGGATCGCTGGTCGGCCATCTGCGCGGCGGCCTGGGCCAGGTGAACATCGCCGCCTCGACCATGTTCGGCGGCATTTCCGGATCGGCGGTGGCGGACGCCTCGGCGGTCGGCGGGCTGATGATCCCGCAGATGAAGGCGCGCGGCTACGGCGTCGACTATGCCGTCAACATCACCTCGGTCGGCGCCATCATCGCCTTGCTGATCCCGCCGTCGCACAACATGATCATCTATTCGATCTCGGCTGGCGGCCGCATCTCGATCGCCGACCTGTTCACGGCGGGCGTCATACCAGGCCTGCTCTTGGCGCTTTCGCTGATGATCACGGCCTATTGGGTCGCCAGCCGGCGCGGCTATCCCACCGAGCCCTTCGCCGGCTTCGGTCGCGCGATGCAACTTCTTGTCGCCGCTATTCCTGGCCTCGTGCTGATCGGCATCATCTTCGGCGGCGTCAGGTCGGGCGTCTTCACGGCGACGGAAAGCTCGTGCATCGCCATCGTCTACGCCTTCCTGGTGACGCTTGTCATCTACCGTTCGATGAGCTGGGGCGACTTCGTCGCCGCGACCACGGCGGCGGTGCGCACGACGGCGATGGTGCTGATGATCATCGGCTGCGCCGCCGCCTTTGGCTGGCTGCTCGCCTATCTCAGGGTTCCCGCCGCGCTGGTCGCCTTTCTACAGTCGGTATCCGACAACAAGCTGGTCATCCTGCTGTTGATCAACATCGTCCTGCTCATCCTCGGTACATTCATGGACATGTCGCCGCTGATCATCATCACCACCCCGATCTTCCTGCCCGTGGTCATGGCCTATGGCGTCGATCCCGTGCATTTCGGCGTCATCCTGATCCTCAATCTCGGCATCGGCCTGTGCACGCCGCCGGTGGGCGCCGTGCTCTTCGTCAGCTGCGCCATCGGCCGCATCCCGATCTGGACGGCGATGCGCTCGATCTGGCCGTTCTATGGCGCGGCCTTCGCCGTGCTGATGCTCGTCACCTACATACCGGAAATCTCGTTATGGCTGCCGAGCCTGTTCCACTAGAGCGGGCCAGCGACGGATAGAATCGCTGGCCCGCTCCAACTTTTTGTTTTTACGCAATTCCGGACGGAAGACGGCTACGCACTTTCCTGGAATTGCTTTAGGAGGTTCACCACGTGTCCGAAACAGTTGCCGACCTCCGGGTCGAGAGAAAACCCAAACTCTCGGAGACCGTCGTGGCGGCGATCCGCAAGCAGTTGCAGGCGGGCGAGATCCTGCCCGGCCACAAACTGCCGACCGAAGGCCAGCTGACCGAAACCTTCGGCGTCAGCCGCACCGTCATCCGCGAGGCCTTGGCCAAGCTTGCCGCCGACGGCCTGGTCGAGCCTCGCCAGGGGGCGGGCGTCTTCGTCATCGAGCACATCTCGACGATATTCGGCGCGCTGGCCGCCGACATGGGCACCAAGGATTCCATCGCGCTTAACGTGTTGGAGGTACGCCTGGCGATCGAGATCGAATCCGCCGGGCTCGCCGCCATCCGCTGCAATGCCGCGCAGGAAGCGGCGATCCAGGAAGCCTTCTTCGAGTTCGAACGACTGCTGCTCAACAGCGAGCCGACCGGGCCGGCCGATCTCGCCTTCCACCGCGCCATCGCCAGCGCCACCAACAATCCGTTCTATGTCGAAATGCTCGACGTGCTCGGCCGGCGCGCCATACCGTGCGACGTGACCTCGCCCTGGTCGACGGAACTTGTGCAATCCGACAGCTACCAGCGCGGTCTGCAGGAGGAGCATCTGGTGATCCTCAACGCGATCACGTCCGGCGATGCAGAAGCCGCGCGCGAGGCGATGCGCACGCACCTCACCGCCAGCCAGCAGCGCTACCGCGAACGCCTGCATGCTAGGCAGGTCTTCTATGCCAGTTCGGTCAAAGCCGCCGCCGGCGAGTGATTATTGGAAGTCAGGGCAGAGATGAACCAGAGCCATACCGACTACACATTGCGTTTCGCCATCGACCCCGTCGCCGCGGCGGCCATGGGCGCCGACGAACTGCGCCATAACTTCCATATCGAAGACCTGTTTCAGCTCGACCGCATCCGCCTGACCTACACCCACTACGACCGGATGATCGTCGGCGGCGCCGTGCCGGCCGGCAGTCCGCTTCGGCTGGAAGCGATCAAGCCGACAGGAACAAAGGGCTTTCTCGATCGCCGCGAGCTGATCGCCGTCAACATCGGCGGTGCGGGCACGATCGAAGCCGGTGGCCAGCTGTTCACGCTCCTGGCGCGCGACATGTTCTATCTCGGCATGGGCACCAGCGACGTCTTGTTCGCGTCGGCGAATGCCGATGAGCCGGCTAAGTTCTACCTGTTGAGCGCGCCGGCGCATCAAGCTCATCCCAATCGGCTGATCCGCATCGGCGACGCCAGGCGCGTCGATCTCGGCAGCAAGGACGCCTGCAACGAGCGCTCGATCTTCCAGTTCATCCACGCCGATGGCGCGAAAACCTGCCAGCTCGTCGTCGGCATGACGCAGCTCGCACCCGGCTCTGTCTGGAACACCATGCCATGCCATGTGCATGACCGGCGCATGGAGGCCTATCTCTATTTCGATCTGGCGGACACGGCGCGGGTCTTCCATTTCATGGGCGAACCCGACGAGACGCGCCATATCGTGATGCGCAACGAGGAGGCTGTGCTGTCCCCCGGCTGGTCGATCCATTCGGGTGCCGGTACGTCGAACTACGCCTTCATCTGGGCAATGGCCGGCGACAATGTCGACTACACCGATGTCGATCCGGTGGCGATGGAAGAACTGCGGTGAGCGACCTCTCCGCTTTCAGTCTGGCCGGCAAACGCATCCTCGTTACCGGCGCCAATACCGGAATCGGCCAAGGCATAGCGGTGTCGATCGCGCGTGCGGGCGGCGCGGTCGTCGGCGTCGGCCGCTCATCGATGGACGAGACGGCGGCAAGGATCGCCGAGGTCGGCGGGCAGTTCGAAGCTGTTACCGCCGACCTTGCCGACACGGCGGCGGCCGGACCGATGCTGGACCGGGTCTGGGAAGAAAGCGGACCGCTCGACGGGCTGGTCAACAATGCCGGCATCATCCGGCGCGCCGATGCCGTCGATCTGAGCGAGGCTGAATGGAACGACGTGCTCGACGTCAACCTGAAGACGGTCTTCCTGCTCTGTCAGGTCTTCGCCAGGCGCGTCCTGGCCGGTGGGCGCAAGGGCAAGATCGTCAACATCGCCTCGGTGCTGAGCTTTCAGGGCGGCATCCGCGTCGCGTCCTACACCGCCTCCAAGCATGGCGTGCTTGGCATCACCCGGCTGCTCGCCTGCGAATGGGCGGCGAAAGGCATCAACGTCAACGGCATCGCGCCGGGCTATATCGAAACCAACAATACGCAGGCGCTGCGTGCCGACCCTGACAGAAGCGCTGCCATCCTGGCGCGCATTCCGGCGGGCCGCTGGGGCGAGCCGGGAGACATTGGCGATGCCGCCGTTTTCTTGCTGGCTCAGGCATCGAACTACATGCATGGCGCGGTGATGCCGGTGGATGGCGGCTGGCTGGCGCGGTGAGGAGGTGACGATGACGGAGCCGAAGATGTTCGCGCAAGCCGGCGAGGGTGCCTGGACGCCAACGCCGGACGGCAACAGGCGGCGCGTTCTGCTGCACACGGACGAATTGATGATGGTCGAGTTCGGTTTCGACAAGGGCGGCATCGGTGCATTGCACTCGCATCCGCATGTCCAGGCAAGCTACGTCGCCGAGGGCCGCTTCGAGGTGACCATAGACGGTCGGACCAAGGTCCTCGATGCCGGCGGCAGCTTCATCGTGCCGTCCGGTCTGGTGCATGGCGTCAAGGCGCTGGAAGCGGGGCGGCTGGTCGACAGTTTCACGCCGCGCCGGGCTGATTTTCTGATCTGACGGACGCCGCCAGTTTGCCGCGAGCCGGGCGGAGGATGCACGCTTGCGTTGATCCCTTGCGCAAATCAAAACCCGCGCCTCCGAAGAGGCGCGGGCGTTGCCTGGGCGCTTGTGGCGCCGCGGTACTCAAAACATCACCGCAGGATTGGGAACCTGCCGGATTGTGGTGAATATAAGCTTAACTTAATAGACTAAATCCGCGTGGTCACGGCGACCGGCGGCGAGCAAGCGGTGCGTGGCCTCGAGAATGGACTCGACCGGCGTGTCGGAGACGTTGGCTGTTCTGCCGCGCCTCGGCGCCGTCACCACTTCGACCCGGTTCGACAGCGGCCGCCACCGCTCGAGATTGGCGCCATTGTTGACGATCACCGTCGGCGTCATGACGGTGGCGAACAGGTGCCCCAGCCCGCCTTCCATGCCCACATAGGCGGCAGCCATCTCGCCAAGCGCCAGCAGGAGGTCGCCGAACGCCTCGACACCGAGCTCGCGTTCCGGACCGACCACCGAAAGACGGCTCTCCCTGGCGAGAAGGGCCTGCGGCGTCGGTCCGTCGCCGGGGGTCACCAGATACAGAACCTCATAGCCGGCATCGATGAGATTGCTGGCCATGGCGGCGACCTGGGCCTCGCTCATGAACTTGTTGCCCCTGGCATTGCCGCCAAGCAGGACCAGCGGCCGGTCGCCGCTTCCGCGAAGCCGGCGCGCCTGGGTCCGGGCGGCCTGCGGGACATCGAGCCGATGGTCGAATGGCAAGTGCCGGCCGGCGAGGCGCTCGATCAGCCGGTGGTAGCGCCAGGCATTGTGTTCGGGCCGCAAGGTCCATCTTGTGCCCCACCGCAGCGACAGGAGATGACCGGCAAAATTGGCTCGTAGCGGACGCCGCGGCCGACAAGCTGCAATGCTGTCACCATCAGCCCGGGCACGCCCGCCCGGAAGTCGACGACCGTCGTTTGTCCGCCGGGCCGGGCGAACTCAGCCAGAATGGCGGAAAGCGGCATAATCGTCCTGAAGTCGTCGACGAGGGGGCGGCATGCTTGTGCAATATGCCCGTAAGCGAGGACTTGCCCTGGCTGCCATAGACGATATGGCTTCGCGGGAAGGCCGTTCTTGCCGCCCGCAACGCCGGTATCCTCAGCAACCCGTCGCCGAGGGCGTCGTTGCGGACGTAGAAGATAAGCAGCGGCGCGGGCAGATCCATGGCCAGGCGGATCCGTTAGCTATGAGATCGGGAATAAGTCGGAAAAGATCGTGCAAAAAGACAGCAAATTCCGGCCGAATCCAGAGGGAATATGTGCCAAACGCAATAATAGGGGGCGGTATCAACCGCTATCATCGCCGGTGCGCTGGTCATTCCGGCACTAAAACGCCCGGCGTTGGTCAGCTGATATGCCTGAGCAGGCTGAAAAGCCGCTCGAACGTCTTGCCGTAGGGCGGGCGTAGAAGTCCTCCCGCACTCAGTCTGGACTGCAGGAAAACCGGCTTGTCCTTGCTGAAGGTGCGGAACCCCCATTCGCCGTGATAGGCGCCCATGCCGCTGGCGCCGACACCGCCGAAAGGCTGGTTCTCCTGTACCAGATGCAGCATGCAGTCGTTGATCGTGACGCCGCCGGCGAGGGTCTCATGCAGGATGCGTTGGCGGTTGCGGCTGTCGTGGCCGAACCAGTAGAGCGCCAGCGGCCGGTCGGCCCGGTTCACATGGTCGATCGCATCGTCGACGGTGTCATATTCGACGATCGGCAGCACCGGGCCGAAAATCTCTTCGCGCATCAGCCGCAGGTCCGGACCGGCATTCCTGACCAAGGTCGGCGGCAGCTTTCGGTTCGCAGTGCCGAGCTCTTCGCCGGCCGGATTGATTTCGACGACATCGGCGCCGGCGTGGCGGGCTTCCGCGATCATGGCGCGCAGGCGCTGGTAATGCCGGTCGCTGATGATGGCGGTGTAGTCGGGGTTGTCGCGCAGGGTGGGGTAGAGCCGCGCCACCGCCGTGGCGAGCTTCGCGGCGACCGTGCCTGCCTGTCCCCTGGGCACCAGCAGATAATCCGGCGCGATGCAGGTCTGCCCGGCATTGAGCAGCTTGCCATAAGCAATGTAGCCGCATCGAGATCGCATGAGGGATCGAGGATCGCCGGCGACTTGCCGCCGAGTTCGAGCGTGACCGGGGTCAGATTGGCGGCAGCGGCGATAGCGACCTGGCGGCCGACCGCGGTCGAGCCGGTGAACAGGAGATGATCAAAGGGCATCGATACGAAGGCCTTGCCCATTTCGGCGTCGCCGGTGATCACGCTCAACTCGTCGGGGGCAAAGTGCTCGCTGGCCAGTCTGGCGAGCAACGCCGAGAAAGCAGGCGTCAGTTCGGAAGGCTTGACCAGCACGCGGTTACCGGCGGCCAGGGCTGCCGTGACCGGTGCGATGGCGAGCTGGAAGGGGTAGTTCCAGGGCGAGACGATGCCGACGACGCCAAGCGGCTGCGGCAGCAGGCGATTTCGGCCGGGCAGGAACGGCAAGGTGGTGGCGACACGACGCTTCCGCATCCAGCCGCGAAGATGGGAAAGCGTGTGGCGGATGCCGGCGCGCACGACGAACAGTTCGGCAAGGCGGGTCTCATGCGCCGAGCGGCCGCCGAAGTCGGCGTCGATCGCCGCGCAGATTTCCGCCTCATGCTTTTCGGTGAGCGCCAGCAGGCGTTTCAGGCGCTCCTTTCGTACGCCAAGGTCCGGAAAGGGCTGTGCCTGGAAGGCCGCACGCTGCCGTTTGAACCGGTCGCCGAGCGTGTCCTGTCTGACCTGCAGCATCGCGTCCTCCCCCTGTCGTAGGGGCTGAGCTTACATCCCGGTCCCTGCAGGAATCCAGTCGGCCCGCGGCTCCCGCAAGGAAAGGTGCCAAGCCAGTGCGGCGCAGCCAGCCCTTCAGGTGCTCCCGTTTCGGGTCCGATTCTTAAAGTGTGGGAGCCAACCTATACACCCTATGCGGGAATCTGCAGACCGACGCGGCCTTAGATGAATTGCTAGCTCGGACTTTACGAATGAGTTCCCGGTGGCATTCCCGCGCGCTTCGCTTTAGGACCATGGTTCGGCCAAAGAGGAACCATCTCTCCATGCACGGATCGGCGGACAAGCCGGATGCCAAGCGGCGCGTCCTGAAGGACGTGTTCGGCTTCGATGACTTCCGCCCCGGCCAGGCCGACGTCATGGACGCGCTGCTCAGCGGACGACACGTGCTGGCCGTGATGCCGACGGGCGCCGGCAAGTCGCTCTGCTACCAGGTTCCGGCGTTGGTCCTGGGCGGGCTCACTATCGTCGTCTCGCCGCTGGTCGCGCTGATGCAGGATCAGGTCGCCGCCTTGCGCCTTGCCGGCGTGGCGGCCGACACGATCAACTCCTCGCTCGACCGCGAGGCCAATGTCGCGGCCTGGCGCCGTATCGCTTCCGGCCAGACGCGGCTGCTCTATCTGGCGCCGGAGCGGCTGATGACCGAGCGCATGCTCGAGGCGCTTTCGCGGCTCGACGTCAGCCTGATCGCCATCGACGAGGCGCATTGCATCTCGCAATGGGGGCCGGCGTTCCGGCCTGAGTATGAGGACTTGTCGCGGCTGCGCGGCATCTTCCCCAACGTGCCGATCATCGCGGTGACGGCAACGGCGGACGAGAGCACACGCACCGACATCGAATCCCGGCTGTTCGCCGAGCGGGTCGAAACCCTGGTGCTGGGTTTCGACCGGCCAAACATCAAGCTGGCGATCGAATCCAAGCAGGACAGCAAGCGGCAATTGCTGCGTTTCATCGAGCGCCACGCCGGCAAGAGCGGCATCGTCTATTGCCTGTCGCGCAAGAAGACCGAGGAGATGGCAGCCTTCCTCGAGAAGAACGGCGTCACCGCGCTCACCTATCATGCCGGGATGAGCAAGGAGACGCGTGAGGCCAATCAAAACGCCTTCATGACGCTCTCCGGCGTCGTCATGGTGGCGACCATCGCCTTCGGCATGGGCATCGACAAGCCCGATGTCGCCTATGTCTTCCATACCGACATGCCGGGCAGCCTGGAGGCCTATTATCAGGAGATCGGCCGCGCCGGCCGCGATGGGCGCAAGGCCGAGGCGCATATGCTTTACGGCCTTGGCGATATCCGCATGCGCCGGCTGTTCATCGACGACGAGGACGCGTCCACCGAGCACAAGCGGAGGGCGCATCGCCGGCTCGACACGCTGATCGGCTATTGCGAGACGGCGCAGTGCCGCCGCCAGGTGTTGCTCGGCTATTTCGGCGAGGAGGCGCAGCCTTGCGGCAATTGCGACAACTGCCTCGACCAGGTGCCGCGCGCGGACGGCGTCGCCGAGGCATGTGTCATCCTGGCGGCGGTGGCGCAGAGTGGCGAGCGCTTCGGCGCCACCCATGTCACCGACATCCTGCTCGGCCACGAGACCGAGAAGGTCCTGGCCAGGGGCCATGAGCGGCTGGCGAGCTTCGGCAGCGGCGTGGCGCACAAGAAGGATTTCTTCATATCGTTGATCCGGCAGCTCGTCGCCGGAAGCTTCCTGGAGCCGGACCCGAGCGGCCATGGCGGCCTTGCCATTGCCGACAAAGGCCATGCGCTTGGCCGGGGCGAGGTGCCGTTCCACTACCGCGTCGAGATGCACGGCCGCGCCTTGCGCAAGATGCGGGCGGCCGAAGGCGCCGCGAACGCCGAAGGCGTGGATGCATCGCTGCTCGCCACGCTCAAATCGCTGCGGCTGCGTCTTGCCAGGGAGCGTCAGGTGCCGGCCTATGTCGTGTTCTCCGATCGCACGCTGATCGACATGGCCGAACGCCGCCCGCGCGATCTCGACGCCTTCGCCGGGGTGAATGGCGTGGGCGGGGCGAAGCTCAAGGAGTTCGGCCAGGTTTTTCTCGCCGCGATCGCCGCGCACCAGGCGGGCGGATCGGCCTGAGGAGGCGATCCGGCGCTATCCGTGGATGTCCGGCGGCCAAGTGCCGGTTGGGGCGATCTGCTTCACCGCGGCAATGGCGTGCATTCGCTGGCGCTTGCCGGCGGCGTCGCGCTGCACACGATCAATGTCGACCGCCATCCTGCCTTCGACAAGGAGAGGGGACCGACAGGTTTGGCCGGCCTTTGCCCTGCCTGTTAGAGCGTTCCATCATTTCGCGGAAATGCAGAACCGCCCTATCTCTTTGCTTTTAGGCGACGCCGTCATGTTCAAAGGGCGCAGGCAAGTCGGCATCACTGTCGGCAAAATCCTCGGAGTCCATTTTCCGGGATGCGCCCCCAATGACCAGCATCATCACGGCGACGAAATACCCAATCTGCAAAACTATCGCGGCGACCGCGGTCCAGCCAAGCGCATGCCATAAGGAACCCGTTGCCGCAAAGATCCAGACAGCCACGAAGCCCAGCGTGCCGAACATACCTATCAGAAACTGCGGAAAATACATTTTTGCCAGAACGTTCTAACTGTCACCAGTCTCGAAACGTCTCCCTAACTGGAACGCCACATCCCGGTTTGAAGGTTTTTCATTATTTTAGCAATTGCGCAAGTACCGGCGGTGAAGAGACCGGCCGTCTTCGCGGCTGGTCAACTGCGGCTAGGCGTGAAGATGCGACAAGTCGAAACCGCCGTCCGGTCGAGGCGCCGACAAGCGCTCTGCCGCAGACCGGAACATGTCCTCGAACTCCAGTTCCTGCTCAAACACCACACCTCCGAGTTTCACGGCCAGGACTTCTTCGCCTCCTTGGGGCGCGAAATAGACTTGCGAGACGCCGGCACGAATACGCTCGCCAATCTTTCTGGCGTCGGCTTCGCTTGCTCCGGGCAGAAACACTCCGAACATCGAAGCGCCGATGCGGCCAATCACATCCTCCGAGCGAACGGAGGATCGGATGGCCGAGGCTATGAGGCGCAGGGCTTCATCGCCCCAGCCAAGGCCGAAGCGCAGGTTGATGGCGCGCAGATGCTCGGGGTGAATCACCAGGAAGGCGCCCGATCGCGAGCCCGGCGCCGAGGGTTTTACCGCTCTGCGTTCGACGAGTGATGCGAAAACGGTCCCGTTCAGGCAGCCGGTCAACCCGTCATAGCTTGCCGCCTTGTTGAGTTCCCGTCGATAGTGGCGGATATCGGCCAACTTCAGACCTATGAACACAAACAGTGGCAGGCAAATCACCAGAGGCAGGACCGCTGCGGTGATCACGCCACGGCCGAACGGGGTCAAGGCATCGATGAACAGAAGCAGATAATTCAAGCCAAAGGAAACGCACAGGCTGGCGATGGTTCCCAAGAGGGCTAAACGCATGACATCCTGCCATGCGTTGGTCCCCGTCGATGCTTTCGTCACGGCCAATCTCCTGTTTGGTCGGCAAGCATATGGCCGGCAAGTTACGATTTTAGTCTCCAGGAACAATACAATTTGACGGATCGAAGTTGATAATCTTGCGCAGCCGCCCTTAGAGCGGTTCAGCGTTTGATGGTATCGTTGGCCGAAGCGCCTACACAGGTGGGCCGAAGATTCCCATTTCCGCGGCTCTGGCTGTCGCCTCGGCCTTGCCATAGATGCTATCAGGCAAAGCCAGGGCCCAGCCGTTGGATACGAGCCAGGCGCCGACATCCTGCTGTCCCAGCCGGCACGGCGCGGCGATCGGGAAACGGTCAATTTCCGGTGGCACGAAACATTTCAACGCCCGTCCGCGAAGCCAGCGGTTGAAAGCAGCGCGTGCCCTTTGCCCGCAAGGCCAGGAGATATCGCCAAACAGGCAAGTCCTGTCTATCTCGACGCCCTGCACGCCGCTGATCGTCACTTTTCGGCCCATGGATTCGAAGCCGGCTGACGACGTGGCCTGCGGGCCGTACAGCAGCATCTCCCGCCAATCCTGCGGCATCGGTGTTTTCGGAGGGGACGCGAGGCCGAGTTCGCCGAGCGGCGAACGTGGCTCCGCTCGCTCGATGCGCGTCGCGTCGATCTGCGGCGGTGCGATGAGGTCCTGAGCGATCGTGCGTGCCGAACTGGAAAGGAAGCGAACCGGGCGCCGGAGGTCCTTGTGCCCGGCTTCGGGGGCCGAGGCGACAATTGGCGGATCGACCCGGAACAGGTGCGCTGCCCGGACAATCAACAAAATTCCGATCAAGAGCTCAAGGCTTCCGATCGCGATCATGATGCGGACGCGTTGTGCTTTGCCCATCGGGTCTACGCCCAGTCAGAAACCCGACGTCGATTTGGCAACCAGTTTGAGCGCCCCTTTTTCAATTCGATAGAAAGGCATCGACCGTTCGCTGGATCCGTCGGCGCGAAACCGGAACAAACCGGTCGACCCGCGAAACCCGCTCGGACTCTCGAAGACTTTTCTGCTGAAACTGGCAGGTCCAAGTGCGCTTGCGATCCCGGCTGTCAGGGCGACCGTATCATAGGCATAAGCGACATTGACGTCAGGCTCGTATTTGAAAGTCGCCTTGAAACGATCCGCAATGGGACCCGTCTCGCGTGGATCGAGCGTTGCGATATAGGCGCCTTCGAAAAGCGGATCGATCGGGCGATCCAGCCAGCGATTTGTGCCGACCACGGAGGTCGACTTTCCCGGAATACCTTTTGCTTTCAAAGCGATGAGGATCGGCGACGGGCTGCCGTCACCGCTGGCAACAACGACGGCATCAGGCATCTCCACAAGCGAACCCATATCGGCAACCGCCTTGGCGCCATTGTCGGCGGCCGAATAGGGTATGGTGACCGCAAGTGTGGCTCCGTATACGCTGAGGCTGTTGGCAACCCGCTTCTCGACTATGCCGGCATTCGACCCTGCCGGGACAAGCAGGACGAATTTCTTGCCGCCCTTGGCCGCGATGGCGCCGGCACCCGCCGCGGCGCTGTCTGCTTCAGTGAGGCACACGGCGTAGACGCCTGGACCGCCGGCGAAATTGTCGGCAAGAGCCAGAACCGGCGGCCGGTTCGACCCCGACAGTTGAGCGACATGCTGTGCCGCGGGCAATTCGGTCGGGCCGATGACAATTTTCGCCCCCGACGTTATGGCCTTGATCGCCAATTGCTGGGAATAACCCACGTCGCCTCGCGTGTCCTCGACGGTCACCGTAAGCAGCGGATTGCCAAGATCGGTCATCGCGAGTTTTGCGGCGTCGAGCATCTTCCTGCCACTTTCCCCCGCCGTTCCCGGCGCGGAGAGGGGCAGCAGCATGGCAACCTTCGTGGGGCCAGTGCCGAGAGACTGCGTCGCCTGGCTTGCGCTGGCGGCAGCGACAACAGCCGGTTGATTGCCGGCCTGGATGGCGGCCGGATCGAGTGCGTCGGACACGCTGCCTTTCGACTGACAACCCAGCAACGATCCCGCCAGCACGGAGGCCGCCGCCAACGTTCGCAGACGGTGTACCTGTCGGCCAAATCCCATGCTTGCTCCCACCCGATACGCCGCCAGATTGTGTGACCTTGCCCTTCCCGGTCTCATCTTCAAAATATGTTACGGCGGATTTGCGCCGTTCTCGCCGAGGTCCTCGGCTGCGGAAGGACTGCGTTCTTCTGCTTGGTCACCTCCAGCCCTTGTCCTGGCGCAGGCTGGCAGTGGCGGATGGAAGTGGAAGCTCGCTCGCCGGCCTGCTCCCTCGAACCGGCCGGCGTGACCCACGGCAAGAGGGCGACCAATGCGGTCGCTCCCGCGATCGCAGCGAACGACATGGGATCGCCAATCATCGGCCCGACGTTCCCGCCTGCCTGGTCAGTTCATGTACTCGACCATGCGCTCGTGAAAACACTCGCATTTGTCGAGTGTATCCTCGTCGCGATAATTCGTCTTCAGGTAGCCGTAAGCCATGCCGCAGGCGACCTTGGCTTCCGACGCCCAGACGAAAACCGGCCTGGATGAATTGATCCATTCCGGGCTGTTGGCGACGGCGACCGACTCGTCCATCAGCCTTACCACCTGGCTCTTCAAATCGACGATGTTGTCGGTCCGCACCAGGTCCGAGTTGCCGGCGACACGGCAATAGTCAGCCGTCGAGCCGCCGATGATGTCGGCGGCGTAGCCCGCCGATCCGGCCGTCAACAACAGGGCCGCCGCCGAAACCAGTAGCTTTGCAACAGTCTTCATGATGAGCTCCCCTCTATTCCCCAATTCAATGGTTCTCTGATGCATAACATGCGGGCGCGGCAATGTACTGTGCTACTTGGGCCACAGTCGCTGTCGTAAAGGACGGTGCTCGCATCTGCCTGGGTCGCCTGTCCCATCGTCTACTCTAGCCAAACGTCCTGGAAATGAGAAAGGCAGTTTCGGCCTCCTCACACTAGGATTCGCCAAAGGGATATTCGTTTCCCTCCGGCGAAGCTAATTAATCGCCGAGCATGTAGTTACGGCACATTCACAGTCGTTGCGTGATGCGCGTCGTCATACACGATGTTGATCGTATGGGAGATGCCCGCATTGGCCGTCAAAGTCGCCACTTCGACATTCGAGCCGCCGTGGGTAACGTTGATGTGGACATTTGTCCCATCATTGGTCGCGCTGACGCTGCTGGACGTATCCGCCAGCGTCTGGCTGCCGCCAAAAACGGCATCCAGAACTTTGCTCAGATCGACAGTGTCACCCTCACCGGGGTGATAGTCGGCGATCAGGTCATGGATGCTGCCATGGCTGGTCCAGGTAGCGGCGTTGATAACGAAGGTATCGGCGCCGGCACCGCCGGTCATTGTCTCATTGCCTGAACCGCCGACCAGCACATCGTCACCCAAAGTGCCCAGCAGCGTGCTTCCACCGTCGATGTGAAGGGTCAGCGCGCTCGTTGCCGTATCTCCATCGTGGTCGGTTGCTGTGACGTTGAAGGAGAGATCCTGGGAAACGTTGCTGACTGAGGCAACCCCCGCCAGATCTACTTTTCCGTTACCGGTTACATCGGTGAAGTCGATGTAATCGATCAGCTTTCCAGACGTGCCAAGCTGCAATTGATGCGCGCTGTTCCCGTACTGAGATGGATCGAAGCTACTGGTAGCGCTCGTGCCATCCGTGAAATGCATGACACATGAGATGCTGTCGCCACTCTTGTAATTCGAGAAGGTGAAATCTGCGTACTGTGGCGCTGACGGATTGAAGCCGGCGACGGGCTGGGGGGAATTGCTGCCGGTGAAATCGAACCGCATGTGCTCGCCGGCATCAAAATTGTTGTTGCCCGCACCCCAGCCGACGGTCGAGCCATTGACGCCACCGTCGATGGAGGAGAGTAGCGCTACCGCTGTTGTCCCCGAATGTAGCTCCTGCTCCTGACTTGGTCCGGAGCCAAAAGCGGACGCAGCGTTGACACTGTTCATGACCGTCAGCGCCTGCAGGAGATCGAACTCATATGTTCCCGTGTTTGGATTGCCGGTCAGCGTGAACACCGGCGTATCGCCGTTGGTGACGGTGGTGCTGTTGTCCATATCGGCATAGGCCGTTAGCGTGTTGCCGACGGTCTGGTAGATGAGATGGTGCGTGCCGTCGAGCGTCAGGTTCGATGGCGGGGTGCCGGTGATGGTGAGCGACGAGATACCGTCCGCCCCCGCCACCAGATGAAGCGAGCCGCTCAACACCAGCCCGGCCTGATCGGTTATGACGCCATGGTCGATCGGCCCAAGGTACGGCTGGTCGTCGACGATGTTGATGGTCAGGCTGCCATTGCCGGCGCTGCCGTCCTGGTCGTGGACCACCACGGCGA